>JBDTNA010000463.1:0-2750 GCA_039933985.1 Gemmatimonadales bacterium
TTGCTGTTGCTGTTGCTGTTGCTGTTGCTGTTGCTGTTGCTGTTGCTGTTGCTGAATCTCACCCGCGAGACAATGCCGATCACTACCGGTTGAGCCAGTACGACACTTTCACGAGGAACGTATTGGCCGGGTGGAGATTGAAGAGATCGCCAACATTGCCCCTGAAATTCTCGGTTCCCTCTCCCGGCAGGAATTGCTGCCGCCCTGAATTCCACACCGCGAAGAATGTCGATCCCGGCATGTATTCCCATCGGAATACAACGTTCGACTGCAGCTGCATGAACTTGAAGCCGCCCGGATCGCTCGTCACCTCGGAATTGTCGTAGACCGCATAGCGGTCGTCGTAGTCATCTGCCCGCGGATTCGAAGACAGCTGTCGCACCCTGGAGTACGTACCCTTCGAGACGAACGGCTGCAGATAAGTCTGAAGAGAGATGTCGGGAGTGAACGTGTAGTTGAGGCGCGCCGTTACCGAAGTCGTGTGCTGATCGAGACGCGCGAAGGTGTAGTGCTGGCCTTGAGAGTCGCTGAACCTTCCGTAGAACTGATTGTCAGTGACGTTGTGGCTCCACCCAAGATTGAAGTATGAGCTGAATCGGCCCATGACCTTGTAGCTGACCTCGGGACTCAGGTTCCAGGAATAATTCCGTCCTCCCGATGACTTGAAATAGTTAATCGACATCCCGGGCACGATCGCCTTGCGATCGTCGGCGCCGATGAACATCCACGGCGCAATGTACATATCCTGGCGAAGAGCCGGCCCGCCTCGCGCTGCACGATCGTCATAGGTCGTGCCGAGTTGACCAACTGTTCCGCCCGTGTGAATTCCCCAGTTGTTCTTTAACGTCACGTGCACGTTCGTATTGTACGCGGCCTCGAGAGCGAGCCCGTCCGTCGTCCAGTACTGCCACCAGTTGTTGTTCAGCTGAAAGCTGTTGTAATACTTGCGTTGCTTCCGGTCGAAGAATCCCGCCCACGTATTCCATGACACCTGATCCGCCCTGCGGAGAAAACCGAGGTCGTTGATCTCGAATCCCGGCGAGCGACGCTGAAGCGCCGTCTCGAAATTGAGGTGCGAGCCGCTGATCTTTCCGAACTTCAGCTCCTCTGCGTCACCTCGCAAAGTCGTGCGAGTCGAATCGAGAGGCAGGTCAACATCGGGCCGCTGGTAGTTGTGCACACCATTTCTCTGGATGTCCAGCAGGGACGAGCGGCTACCCTGCACAGTGCTGCCGTCGAACGATCCGGAGATTTCGTAGCTGTTCTTGAGCAACCGATGACGGAAGTCGATAGCTCCGGCATAAGCGCTCGAGGGAAGGTACGGCGACGACCATTCGTCGAGTCTTCGGTTTACGCCCGTGAGCATTGCACCGATCGTGCTGTTCCCTTTCCGGAAGTCCTGCGTCGCGCGCACAACGGCGAAGTTGGTCGCGGGATCGTAGGTCGTGTCACCCGGGCTTGCTTCTCTTTGTGTGACCGCATCGAGAATGCCAACCGTCAGACCGGACGGCATACGGCCGATCAGCTTCGAAGCGCCGATAATTGTGATAGGCTGAAGCGGATCGTTCTCGCCGTAGGTGCCGGCGAGCTGAGGCGTTCGCCCGATGCGACGACTGTAATAGAGTCCTTCGCCGTTGCAGTTGACCTGGCTGCAGTTGACGTCGAGGCGGAACAGTCCGCGACCCGCAACGAAGAAGGGTCGCCGCTCGTCGAAAAACGACTCAAATGCGGAAAGATTCAGAACCGCAGGATCTGCCTCGACCTGACCGAAATCCGGATTGATCGTCGCGTCGAGAGTGAGGTTCGGAGCGAGCCGATACTTCACATCGCCGCCCGCGGCCATGTTCGTCGTCTGCTTGTAGGACTTGTTGTCGATGTTCGTCGCACTCTTCGCCACGACATACGGAATCGCCTCGAGCCGGCGCGGCGCCTCGATATCATTCAGGCCATACAGTGTTCCGAACTGCGAAACGAATCCCGGTTTCGACTGCCTGAGCACGGGCCAGCTCTCTCGTTCCGAGTATCGCGAAATATCCCGGTCGATGGTGATGCCGAACGTGTGCTCGCGACTGCCGCCATATCGCATTTGCGAGAGCGGGATCCGATACTCGGCCGTCCAGCCGAGTGAGTCGATGCGGGTCGCGACATCCCAGACGCCGTCCCACGCAAAGTCTTCGTTGCCGTCGTTGTAGATCGTCGCGTCGGTCTTCACACCGGCTGCATTGACACCGAACTCGTAACCGGTGCGCCGGTCGTGATACGAATCGATGAACAGCCAGAACATGTCGGACGACGTAAAGCTGTCGCGCCGCTCGAGAAGCTTCTTGATGCTGTCGGGGTGCGGATCGAACGCGCGGATAAAGACATAAAGGTTCGATTCGTCGTAGGCGATTTTCGCTTCCGTCCTGAATCGCGGCGCCTTTCCCTCGTTGGGGCGCCATTGCTTGAAGGCGGTGATGACAGGAATGGTACTCCAGACAGCATCGGCGTCCTTTCCGTCTATTACGGGCGCGGCGGCGGCGCGTACAGCGGTTGCGCTAGAATCGGTCGGCGCTGTAGCAGCAGCGGGCGCGACAGGTCGACGCTCGGCGCGAACTGGTGTTACCTGAATCGCCTGAAGCGTGAGAGCGATTCCAACAAGGGCGGCAGCGATCATCGGTTTTTGTCCGAACGGGTGTCTGAGTGGGACCCTACCTCTTGGATATCACTTCGGGTGAAAGGGTTCGAAAAGTTTCAAAAGAAGGCCCGGA
>JBDTNA010000464.1:0-2737 GCA_039933985.1 Gemmatimonadales bacterium
ATGAAGTTCATCGCCGGGCTGCCGATGAATCCGGCCACGAACTTGTTCGCCGGATGGTCGTAAAGGCGCATCGGCGTATCGATTTGCTGGACGTGCCCCTTGTTCATCACGACGATCCTGTCGCCCAGCGTCATCGCCTCGACCTGATCGTGCGTCACGTAAATCATCGTCGCGCTCAGCTCGTGATGCAGACGCGCGATCTCGCGCCGCATCTGAACTCGCAGTTGCGCATCGAGATTCGACAGCGGCTCGTCGAAAAGAAACACCTTCGGCTGCCTCACTATCGCGCGGCCAAGTGCGACACGCTGGCGCTGTCCGCCTGAAAGCTGCTTGGGTGTGCGATCCAGAAATACATCGATCCCCAATGTCTTCGCCGCGGAATTCACGCGCTGGTCGATCTCCGGCTTCGGCATGCCGCGCAGCTTGAGCGCGAAAGCAAGATTGTCGCGAACAGTCATGTGCGGGTACAGCGCGTAGCTCTGAAATACCATCGCGATGTCCCTGTCCTTTGGCGGAACGTCGTTCACTATCCGGTCGTCGATGTAGAGCTGACCCGCGCTGATCGATTCGAGCCCAGCGATCATGCGCAGCGTTGTGCTCTTCCCGCATCCCGAAGGACCGACGAGCACGACAAATTCGCCATCGGCCACATCGAGATCCACGCTATGCACGGCCACAGCCGGAGGCGTACCGGGATAGATTTTGCGAATGCCTTCAAGTCTTACGCGTGCCATCGTACCTCGGCATCAGAATGAATGATTCGTTGAGCTTGCCTGAAGGATTTCTCTGGGGTGCTGCCACCTCTGCCTATCAGATAGAAGGGTCGCCGCTTGCTGACGGCGCGGGACTGAGCAACTGGCATCGCTTTTCGCACACGCCCGGCATGACGACGGATGGTGACACCGGCGATATCGCCTGTGATCACTATCGACGGTACCAGTCCGACGTCGAGCTGATGGCCGAGTTGGGGCTGCAATCCTACAGGTTCAGCATTGCGTGGGGTCGCGTGCTTCCGAATGGAGTCGGGCGAGTGAATGAGCCGGGAATCGATTTCTACTCGAGACTCGTCGACTCCCTTCTCGAGCGCGGCATCAAGCCGAATGCGACGCTCTACCATTGGGACCTTCCAGCGGCGCTCGACGATCGCGGAGGCTGGCTCAACCCCGAAATCGCACACTGGTTTGCGGACTATGCCGCGCTCATGTTCGACCGGCTTGGCGACCGAGTTCCAATGTGGGCGACGATAAACGAGCCGTGGGTGATCATGGACGGCGGCTACATGTTCGGAAAGCTCGCACCCGGGCATTGCAATCTTTACGAAGCGCCGATTGTCACTCACAACCTTCTTCGCGCGCACGGACTTGGGATTCAGGCGTTTCGCGCGAGTCGGGACGCGAGCAGAAACCAGATCGGCATGGTGGTCAACCTCGAGCCGAAGTATGCGGCATCCGAGTCCGCGGAAGATCTCGCTGCCACTGCCCGTGCTGACGCGTACATGAACCGGCACTACCTCGATCCACTCTTTTTCGGAACCTATCCCGATGAGATGGTCGAGATATTCGGTGACGCATGGCCCGACTGGCCCGAGGCAGACATGAGGCTGATCACCGAGAAGTTCGACTTTCTCGGAATCAACTACTACACGCGCAGCGTGAACAGAAACGACGATGCGTGTCTTCCCGTGCGTGCCAGTGGAGTTTACCAGCCGGAAAGCATCCACACGGAGACGGGATGGGAAGTGTGGCCCGAAGCTCTCACCCGTTTGCTGATTTGGGTAAAAGAGCGTTACGGGGATATCCCGCTCTACATAACGGAGAACGGCTCTGCGTTCTATGATCCTCCGTCGGCGACCGACGGACGCGTCGATGATCCATTGCGAATCGCTTATCTCAAGAGCCATGTCAAAGCGGTTCACGATGCCGTTCGCGAAGGCGTTCCGCTGCGCGGATACTTCGCGTGGTCGCTTCTCGACAACTTTGAAAGGAGTCACGGATACTCGAAACGCTTCGGCCTCATTCACGTGGACTACGCAACTCAACAGCGCACGATCAAGGAGAGTGGAAAACTCTACTGCGAAATCATCGCGACCAACGGAGCGATTCTCAGCGGATAACATCGCGTAAGTCGTCACTGGTCAATACTTGAACGTGACGACCGCAGGCAGAGCGCGCACAACAAGCTCGCCCGGTCCGTTCGCGACAGGATCACCGTTCAGAAGCGTCTGTTGAATGCGCCGGTCGGACGGCGACCGAACGACAACGCCGCCCGAAGGAACACGGACTCCTCCATCGATCGTGACCTCGATGTCGCTACCGGATGAATGCATCGCGAATCCCAGCGTTCCATAGTGAGTCGACAGTCCGCTGATGCTCAAACCCTCACCTTCGCGAACCCACTTCTCCGGTATCCCCGCGCCGATGACGAGTGACGAATCCGCTTCTCGCTCGAACGCAAACATGTCGAGAGCCGATCGAATGAAGTCGGATCCTACCCACGTGTGGGGCATGTCACCGATGAACGCCGGCTTCAGCGAATCTCGATATACGACTTCGGCCCACTGATGCCACGCCTTTGGGCGCTGGTCGCGGAAGAAATAATCCGCGACCTCGTGAGCCTTTGCCTTGTCGCCGAGGCGCACGAACGTACCGACTACGCGCCACTCATATGGAGTATATGCGTCGGAAGTCTTCGGTTTGTCGCGGCGGATGACAAAATTCTCCCAGTACTTCTGAAACGT
>JBDTNA010000465.1:0-2731 GCA_039933985.1 Gemmatimonadales bacterium
CGAACCGGGGAAAGGCGTCGCGGAACTCGCACGCCTCACGCGTTCAGCCAGAGGTATTGTCTTTCGGATAGAAAAAGAGAACGACTCTGCGTCCGCGGAGCGACGAGAGAGATACGCGCGTGCCCTCGTCGGTTTCGAGATCGAAATCGGGAGCCGGCTGACCTTCAGTGATCAATTCAGAACCGGTTTGAAGGTTGTCTGAATCTGCTGAGCCAGCAGAGATGCGACCTCTTCCAGAATCGGCATGGCGTCGAACGACGTCTCGCGCGGCTCGAAATCAAAATGGCACAGCGTGCCGAAAAGCGCGCCGTCGCGGCCGCGTATCGGACCGCCGCAGTACGAGCGGACGAGCTCTCGTTTGGGATGCGCCCTGGCGCGAGGATCGGTTGCGGCGTCGGACATCTGGACTACGGCGAGAGTCTCATGGACCCAAAGACAATAAGTATCGGCAACCCGCGCAACTGATCGATCGCTTCCAAATCCACTTTCACGATCGAAAAGGTAGAGATTCGACAAAAGCAGGCCATCGAACCGATAGACGGCGGTGAAACGATACGGTGTCTGCGAATTGAGGTATCCCAATGCATCGGCAAGCCTGCCCTCACTGAGCAGAGACTGGAAATGAATCGCAACGGGGGACCGGCTTGCCTTCGAGGTGCTTGGTGAACTCTGCTCGCCAAGCATGGGAGCCCGGAACGGGGCGACCGACCGCCGCGCGAGAACGGACCCGGAGCACTCACGAAACGTTCGCTGAAGCCATTCGCCGAGCTTATCGGGCCGGACAACAAACCGGGCTGCATCGAAGGCGAGGCGACGGAAGACTTCCTCGATTACGTCATCTGCTTCCCGGCCGTAGAGCCTGAGCGCGTCAGTGAGCTCGTAGAATCGATCGCCCCAGCGATCGACCATGCTCCCAAGTGCTTCCTCTTCGCCGGCGGCAACTCGCCGGATGAGCTCGAGATCCTGTAAAGACGGGAGATCGGATTTCCTGCTGGATACGCGACTGGTGGAATCCTGGGTTGCGATCATCGTTTGTGGTTGGACTGAGACGCACTTGAATAGGATCAACGCATCAGTGAAAGGCAGGTTTCGCGCCTGACCTATGCCGGCACCCATTGGGAAAGCCGGGACCTTCAGTTTCTAGTGCGTTCCGCATCCCTTCGTGAAAGGAGTGATCGTAGTCAGGAGCCGAAGTCGCGGCGGCGCGCGCATTCGCTTATCATTGCCCGACCCCCGACAACCGGGGCAAAACAGCAGCGCCCGTAGCGCAATTGGATAGAGCATCTGACTTCGGATCAGAAGGTTGGGGGTTCGAGCCCCTCCGGGCGCACTACAATGCGTAACGCATGATAAATAGACGTACGTTGACCTACTTTCGCGCCCAGTTCGCTCTCGCGGCAGCAGTGCTTTGCCTGTTTGGCGCGCATGCGGGAGCGCAGACTCGCCGGCCAGTCTCGGATCCAATCCGCAACCCCGCCGACGACCCCTTCAAGCTCGGGGTGTCTCTCGACGTGGGCTGGTTTTCCGATTTCAGCAAGCGGGTTGGCGAGCAGGCCAATCTTGCGGACTCAAAAGGCGACGATGTCGTACCTGGTTTTGGACTGAGCCTGGAGCTCAGCCCGACCGGACTCCGTCCACTCTTCACTCGGGTCTCTCTCAACTACGGCGTTCAGAATTTCGAGCAGACTTACAATGTCGTTTCACCGCTCGATCCGACAACCGCTAAAGGAAAGGTGAAAGGCCTGTTCCTCGATGGACAGCTGGGTCTCCGGGCGGTCAAGGGTCGATCGACGGTGTTCAGTCTCGCCGCGGGTCCGACGTGGTCGAAGAGCAGTGCTGACATCGATTTCACCTACGCTGATCAAGTGGTGACAGTGAATCGCGTTCTGGACGGCTGGAAGCTGAACGCGGGTGCGAGCCTGTGGCGGTCGATCGACGACCGACTCGGCTTTCAGCTGGCAGTGACCTACACCAACAGTTTCAAGCAAGGTGATGCAGACCAGAATTTCAGAGTTAGCACAGGGTTGACGCTTGGTTTTTCGGGCGGTGGCAATTGATGCGTCGCGATCGTGCAAGGAGGAAAGTGTCACGCGTCATATTGACGGTTGTTCTTGGTATCGGCGCCTACGGATGCTCGGCCAAGGAAAGCGATTTCTTTGCGCCTCAGCCGATCGATCCAACGACTGTGCCTGACGCCGAGGCGCCTGTTTTCTCCTCGATAAAGCCAGTCGCGGGCGCGAGCGTGCTGAACAGCAACACGCTGAGCTTCACGCTGGTCGATGCAGGCCTTGCTGGATCTCTGCCGAGCGGAATTGACGAGACGACCGTGCTGGCGCGACTCGCAAATGGTGTCGTCATTCCTCTGACAGCAACCGGCGCGAATTACACGGGATCGTTTTCGGCGCTCAACGACGGCGTCGTCAGCTTGACACTTTCAGCGAAGGACAAAAGGGGTAATACCGGCACTGCGACGCTGAATTTCACGCTCGATCGCATTGCTCCGTTGATCGGATTCACGACACAGCCTTCTGCGCAGAGTGCGTCGTCCGCAGACTCGGTGCTCTTAACGATCGCGGGAACGATCGGCGATGCTGCCTTTGCGTCGGGGCAGCTCACGGTGACGCAGCCCGGAGCCGATGGAGTCTGCGGAAATTCCGACGATGCGCCCTGGCCGAAAGGGAATGCAGGTGACCAGGTGTCAGAGAATACTTTCGACATCACGAGTCAGGTT
>JBDTNA010000466.1:0-2724 GCA_039933985.1 Gemmatimonadales bacterium
ATTCTCGCGACAGGGCCGGAACTCACGGCGAAAGACGTGGATCGTCTTGCCGGCGCGCGCGTCGCCGATGAGACGGGACTCGGTGGGCTGACCGCACTCAAGACGTTCGAGGAGTTCAAGGAAGCCGCCGAGCGTGCTTATCTTCTAAGCAAGCTTCGCGAGTTCGACTGGAACGTCTCCGAGACGGCGCGGGCGGTCGAGATGCCGCGGTCGAACCTCTACAAGAAAATCGAGCGCTATGCGCTGACGCGCGAGCACACATAGACCTGTAATCAAATCAATGAAAGAATTCAGGAATTTCATCGCCGGCGCCTGGGTTGCCCCCGACTCTGGCGAATATTTCGAGAACCTCAATCCGGCCGACCGCAACGATGTAATCGGGAAGTTTCCGTTGTCGGGCGTTTCGGATGTGCAGCGCGCGGTCGAGAGCGCGAAGCGCGGATTCGCTCAGTGGCGTGCGACGCCTGCTCCAGCGCGCGGTGACGTCCTTCGTATCGTCGGCGATCTTCTGACGAAGCGAAAGGAAGAGATCGCCGACGCGATGACTCGCGAAATGGGCAAGCCGCTTACCGAGACCCGCGGTGACGTGCAAGAAGGAATCGACACGGCGTACTACGCCTCGAGCGAAGGGCGTCGCCTCTTTGGTCATACGGTTCCGAGCGAGCTGCGCAACAAGTGGGCGATGAGCTATCGCCGTCCGATCGGAGTCGCTGGACTGATCTGTCCGTTCAACTTTCCGCTCGCGATTCCCACCTGGAAAATGTTTCCGGCGCTGGTTTGCGGGAACTCAGTCGTTTTCAAGCCGGCCGAGGACGTGCCGCACACCGGTACGCTGCTCGTGGAGATTCTGCTCGAGGCGGGACTTCCGCCTGAAGTGATTCAGCTGGTGCATGGCAATGGAGAAGACGTCGGCGCGGCGATTGTCGAGCACCCCGAAATTCCGGTGATTTCGTTCACCGGCTCTACCGAGACGGGCAGCTATGTCGGCGCGACCTGCGGTCGGATGCACAAGCGGCTGTCGCTCGAGATGGGTGGGAAGAATGCGCAGATAGTTCTCGACGATGCCGATCTCGACCTCGCGCTCGAGGGAGCGCTCTGGGGAGCGTTCGGAACCACTGGGCAACGCTGCACCGCGACGAGCAGACTCATTCTACAGAAGGGCATTCACGACAACTTTCTCGGCATGCTGGTAGATAAAGCAAAAGCGCTTCGTCTCGGTGACGGCAGGAAGTCAGGCACGGATGTCGGACCGCTCATCCACGAGGCTGCTCTCGAGAAGGTCGAGAGGTATATCGACATCGGCCAGTCAGAGGGAAATGACCTCCTGTGTGGTGGTCGTCGGCCCGAGAGCGCGGGGTTGAGCGCCGGAAATTTCTTCGAGCCGACGATCTTTGCGCGTGTGGAACCGGGACAGCGACTCGAGCAGGAAGAGATCTTCGGTCCGGTTCTGTCGGTGATTCGAGTATCGACACCGGACGAGGCATTCACTGTGAACAATGACGTGAAGTATGGTCTGTCGTCTTCCATATATACCTCGAATGCGAACGTTGCTTTCCGCGCTTTGAACGAGCTCGACAACGGTATTACCTATGTGAATGCTCCAACTATCGGGGCAGAGGCACACTTGCCATTCGGCGGTGTAAAGCAGACCGGGAATGGGCATCGCGAGGGCGGATGGCAGGTATACGAGTTCTACTCGGAGACCAAGGTCGGTTACGCCGACTTCTCGGGAACGCTGCAACGCGCGCAGATTGACAATTATCTCGGAACACCGGACTAAACAGAGGAGAAGCAGAAGAGGATGAACTTTGCCGAGCGGCGCAGGAACAGTGCTCTCAATCGCGCAAACCGGCGACAAAGCGGAATGATTTCATTCCTTTGGGAATGGTTCCGCTCCGTCGTGATCGCGCTCGGTCTCTTCTTCGTCGTGCGGTCGTTTTTGGTCGAAGCTTTCAAGATTCCCACCGGCAGCATGGAGGGAACGCTGCTCGTCGGCGACTTCCTTCTGGTGAACAAGCTCGTCTATGGCGCGGAAGTGCCATTCACCAAAGTAAAACTTCCGGCGCTTCGCTCGCCGAAGCGCGGTGACATCGTGGTCTTTCAATGGCCTGTCGATCGAACGAAGAATTTCGTGAAGCGAATCGTTGGAATGCCCGGGGATACGCTGGAGATGCGCGGCGGCGAGCTCGTGAGGAACGGCGCCATGCAGCGCGAAGCGTACGTCATGCACACCGCGCCCGGCTCCGATGTGTCCGATGAAGAGTTCAAGTGGCAGCAGGCGTACCTGCTCGGCGCGACTCTGCCGGTGACGAAAATTCCTCGGGCGCCAATCGGAATTTCGACTTTGGAAGCGCGGCCGGGATATCATCCTTCGCGAAACAACTGGGGTCCGCTGGTCGTCCCTGAAGGGAATTACTTCGTTCTAGGCGACAACAGGGACAACTCGCTCGACAGCCGCTACTGGGGATTCGTCGCCGACTCACTTGTGCGCGGCCAACCTCTCGTTGTCTATTATAGTTATGATCCTGACGGCGCCGTGAAGCTGGACTGGCTCACTCGCGTTCGGTGGAAGCGTTTCGGCGAGATGATTCAGTAAAACACTTTTCCGTCGTCGCGCCCCTGCGCGATGTCAGGCACACTACCGCGGTCGTAGTAAGGGGAGCAGCATCTGGTATGGCGGTCTCGGTAAATCGAAAATCGCAGTACGACGAAGGGTCGCTCGAT
>JBDTNA010000467.1:0-2719 GCA_039933985.1 Gemmatimonadales bacterium
GGAGGGCAGCTGTCACGGGTGTCCATCGTCGGCACTCACGCTCAAGATGACAATCGAGGATGCGATTCGTGAAGCTGCGCCCGAAATCACGTCGATAGTCATCGTCGATGCCGAGGCGAAGGTGTCCCTCAGGAAAGGGCTTCCGATTGCCGAGCTCGGCTCAGCGAGCGGGAACGGATACAACCCCGATATCGAATCGTCGTGGGAAGAAGTCACGAATATGCAGCAACTCGAAGCACCCGGAATTCACGTCGTATCAATGGCAGGGCACGACGTTCTTTTTTGCCGGTTGACCGAATCACTCTATGCATATGCGGAAAAGTGTCCGGCCTGCGGACACGAGCTCGGCACTGGAGAGCTCGTGGGGCGAGCACTCACATGCGCATCGTGCGGCGACACATATGACGTCGTCAAAGCAGGACGCGGAATCAGCCAGCCCGCGTATCACATGCAGCCGTTTCCCCTTCTCGTGGAAAACGGCCGGGCACGCGTTGCCTTGCCGGTGACACATGCGGCAGTGGGAGCTGCATAAATGGGATCGCTTCAATTGTCGAGTGCGGCGCGATCATTCGGTCGTCTCAAGCGTCTCGCTGAAAAGCCGCGCGCTGTAGAGCGCTGCGACATGTGCGGGCGCGATATCTCGGGCGAGCACGATCACCTGATGCAGCCGGAAGATCGACGGCTCCACTGCGTATGCGGCGCATGCGCAATTCTGTTCAGCGGTGGCGCCGGCGCCAAGTATCGCCGCGTACCGAGACGCGTGCGTGTCCTCGATGATTTTCAGCTCACCGACGGGCAGTGGGATGATCTGCGTCTTCCGATCAATCTCGCTTTTTTCTTCCGTAGCACTCCAGCCGAGCGCGTAGTCGCTGCTTATCCGAGTCCGGCGGGTGCAACTGAATCGATGTTGACGCTCGATGCGTGGGAAGATCTCGAACGGGAGAATCCAATTCTCCGCGAGATGGAGCCGGACGTCGAAGCACTGCTCGTCAACCGGGTCGCAAGCTCGCGCGGCGTTGGGGAACCCGACTACTTCCTCGTCCCGATCGACCGATGCTACAAGCTTGTCGGATTGATCAGGACCAAATGGACCGGACTTTCCGGCGGCGGAGAAGTTTGGGGAGAGATCAACCGGTTCTTCGAAGAGCTGAAGGGCCAGCTCCCACCGTCGCGCGGGCAGCCAAGTGCCTGATCTCGACATCACCGTCGAAGGCGCGACGGTAGTCCAATTCGCAGCATCGCCCACAATCTCGTTTCGGCTTCACGTAGCTAACGGCGACAAAGACGAAGTAATAGACGCTGTTGTACTCAGAGCTCAGATCCAGCTCCAGGTAACGCGCCGGAAATATTCGGCTCAGGAGGAGATCAATCTCCGCGACCTGTTCGGCACTCCGGATCGCTGGGGCCAGACGCTGCGCCCGATGTTGTGGACGCTCGCCAGCGTAATCGTTCCTTCATTCGTCGGCGAGACAAACGTCGAGCTCCACGTCCCGTGCACATTCGACTTTAACGTGGCCGCGACGAAGTACTTCCACGGACTGACTGAAGGCGAGATTCCGGTCGAGTTCCTGTTCAGCGGAAGCATTTTCTTCGAGGATTCGGAAGGCTCTCTTAAAGTTCTCCCTGTGTCATGGGAGAAGGAAGCGAGGTACCGGCTGCCCGTCGCGACGTGGCGTGACCTGATGGACACTTATTACCCGAACAACGCGGTTCTCAACCTGCGACGCGATGTGTTCGAGCGCCTCTACCGCTACAAGGTCGAGCGTGGAATTCCAACGTGGGAGCAGGCGATCGAAAGCATTCTGGTGAATGCTGAATCGGACGTGCTGACATGACCCAGCGTCCCGTCGAGAGAGTTGCCGATGCGCTGTTGTTCGAGGGGTACATGCTCTATCCGTACCGCCCGTCGGCAGTAAAGAACCGTCAGCGCTTCAACTTCGGGGTGATCTATCCGTGTGACAGCGGCATCAGCGAGAGCGAAGGCAAAGACGCATATCTGATGCAGACGGAATGTCTCATCGAAGGTGATGTCCGTACCGTCCTCGAGGTGAAGGTCCGCTTCCTTCAGCTGGTCGAGCGCACGGTCGAAGGCAACGCGGATATTCCGCCGTGGCAGGAGGCAATCGAGCGAGCAGTGACACTCGCTCCCGTTACGATCGGGGAAATGGTCGCCGGAGCAGTCCGACAGACCTTCACATACGAAGCCGCGGAAACTCGCGATCGCGATCCCGATCCCGGAATGGGCGTCGGCGGCTCGATCATTCGACGACAACGGACAATCGAGGGTGCGATCGAGGTCACCTCGACGGAGGCCGTTCCGGGGTTGTTCAAGGTTCGGGTACAGATACACAACGTGTCCGCATGCGAGGATACCAGAGGGGCGACTCGCGATGAGTTTCTTCTTCGGTCGTTCGTATCAGCGCATACGATTCTGACAGTTGCAGATGGAGCATTCGTCTCACTGCTGGATCCGCCGGTAGAGCTTCGCGGATTTGCCGCATCGTGTCACGGCGTGCGAAGCTGGCCTGTTCTCGTCGGCGAGAATGGCGAGCGCGATACGATGCTGTCATCGCCAATCATCATCTACGACTATCCGGCGATCGCACCTGAAAGTGCTGGTGATTTGTTCGACGGAACCGAAATCGACGAGATACTTTCTCTTCGGATTCTCACGATGACCGACGAAGAGAAGCGCGAGATGCGTCAGTCGGATGAGCGT
>JBDTNA010000468.1:0-2717 GCA_039933985.1 Gemmatimonadales bacterium
GGATGGAGTAAAAGCATCGGCCGAGTTCCTCGTGACATTCTTCAGCGGATCACTCTCCCTCGGTGTGACGCGGCCGATCGATCAGCCGGGCAAGTGGAAGTTCACAGGGGGAATCGGGCGAGGCTTCTGAGTTTCGGATCCCTTTGATTGAAGTGGTCTCTCTCGTGTCGCTGCAGTTCAAAAGAGAAACATCAACTGCCCAACGACAACCGATCGACACGGATTGAGCGGATCGACGCGGATTTAGAACCGAGTCTGTTCACTCGGTTCACTCCGCATCCACGACGTCCTTTTATTGTTTTAACAACAAAAACGGACTTCTATTCCGAGTGAATTCTGCCTAGCAAATCGGTTCTAGATCCGTTCGATCCGTGTAGATCGTTTGTAGTTGAGCAGTTGTGGTTGACCTTGATGTTGTTTGCCGTTTTTCTCATCGGTTCTGTTGCATGAAGACTCCGTCTCGGTGGAGACGATCGTTCTAACCGGTGCAGTAGACTGGTCGAGTTGCCGCGCCACGAAAAAATTCCAGGAGAGACGCTTAGTCCTTACCGCGTCGAACGCTCTTCAGTCCATTCTTGAACTGAGAGTCGAAGCCGATCAGCTGGCCGTTGAGCGCCAGCAGGTTCATAACCTGATTCCCTGATTTGAACCACACCGACGGATCGAGCTGAACTGTGAGCACTTTGTCGGTGGGAACCACAAGCGGCGGGCTGAGCGCCTGCTTCACTTTGATCTTTGCCCGGGCATATACGACGAACGGTTGACCGTTTTGGGTGCCTTTCACGACCATGCTCGCTCGGCTTGGGAAATTCGGGTAGGCGGTGCGCAGCTCAGTGAGAACTGCCGGAACTCTCTGGCTTTCGGCGGCATCGTCATCGTTCTCGATCTCGAGATCATCGATCTTGAACTTGAACGAGTCGTAGGTGCCCGCAGGAATGTTTTCGGTGGTAATGCTCGTGTTTCCCTGAAGCGGCAGATCGACGACAAAGGGGCCGCCTTCGAATTTGCAATCCGCGTCGTCGTCGACCTCGTCATCATCAACGTCATTATTATCGCCGTCGGCGTCGTCATCCCCTTCGCCGCTGGGGCCTTTTTTGTCGCCCACCTCGTCGGACTCGCAGGAGCTGTCTACGGACGATCCGAGCTCCAGCTCCGAAACGATGACCTTGATGTCCTGAATAACGAGCGTTCCGTTCGTGCCGGTGAGCGTCAGCTCGTCGGCAGCAGGTTGCGCATTTTCTGAAACGAGGACGTTGGAGGAAGTGCCAACGGAGCTGCCGGTGGTGAACTGGATCGCAACATTGCCGCCTTTGCCTCCGGGGCCGGAGATCGCGTCGCACGCGCCGAGAACTACGGCGATTGCGAAAAGTGCGGGTCTGAAATTCATGAGGGCTCTCCTTGTTCTGCTTAGTGTCAGGGCGTCCCTTTTCACTGCAAGAAACACCGCGTTTCTCGGGTTAAAAGGCGCTTCAAGAAATTTACTTCACTCTGGCGGAAACGAAAAACCGGTTCAATAATTCAGGACCCTCCCCGCAAGGTTGGAAAATGAGGTATTTCAGGCTGCGCTTCGCTGCGCCGCTAGCCGTGTTAGTCCTCGCCGCCGTGCCGGCAGCCGCATCAGCTCAGGCCGTGCACAAGAAGCAGGCCCCAGCTGATGGTACGGCGAAGAAGAAGGTGCATCCCAAAACCGCATTCTTCGATTCGGAAGATCCGATCGACGTAACTCTCTCGATCAACGTAAAGCGGATCAGAGGCGACAAGGGCGATGACGCGCCCTGGCGCGGCGCCACTCTGTCGTACGCAGATCCGAGCGGGAAAAAGATCGACATTCCGATCAAGGCGAGAACGCGCGGAATCTGGCGGTTGAAAAACTGCGAGTTCCCGCCTCTCCGTCTGAATCTTCCAGAAAAAGCATCAATCGGTACCGTGTTCGAAGGTCTGAACAAGCCGAAACTTGTGAGCTACTGCAGAAATAACGACACCTTCGAGCAGTACATACTTCAGGAGATGCAGATCTATCGGGCGTACAACATCCTCACGCCGGCAAGCCACAAGGCCCGACTTCTGAGAATGACTTACACGGACAGCGCCAGCGGCAAGACGCTGACCACGCGATATGCGATCGTGCTCGAGGAGCCGGAGGCGATGGCGGCGCGGTTCAATGGCGGCATCATCGAAACCGTTGGCGCTACGGCCGACGATCTCGACCCAGAGCATGCGCGCCTAGTCGGCGTGTTTCAGTACCTGATCGCGAATACCGATTTCTCGATCAATGGCCTGCACAACTTCGAGCTTGTGGCGCGCGAAGATGGATCTGTCTTGCCGATCGCATATGATTTCGATTTCGCTGGCGCGATCAACGCGTCGTACGCCTCGGTCGATCCACAGTTCAACGTCGCACGCGTTCGCGATCGACTGTTCAGGGGATATTGCGCGCCGGCGGAAGAGTACGAGAAAACATTTTCACTTTTCCGCACCAAGAAGGATGCGATCTACGGACTATACACCGACAAGATCGGCCAGCTGATGAACAAGAAAGTTGCTGATGAGACGCTCAAGTTTTACAACGATTTCTACAAGACGATCGGCGACTCTCGCCGCGCGAAGCACGAGATTCTCGATTCCTGCAGGCGCTAGGCGAAAATTGGCGGTCGACGATCCTTCCACGGGCGGGCCGATTCGAGTTGGCCCGCCAGCCTGAATAGCGTCGCCTCATC
>JBDTNA010000469.1:0-2715 GCA_039933985.1 Gemmatimonadales bacterium
ATGCGCGACATCTGCTGGAGGAGCTCCGCCTGGAATCGCTGGAGGGCGGTACCCGCGCGAGCGATCCCGTGTATGAGCTCGGTCGCGAGCTTGGATTGCAGAAGCTGCCGCGCACGATGGCGTGCTTCGATATCTCGACGACACAGGGCACCGATACCGTCGGTGCTTGCGTGTGGTTCGAGCACGGCCGCGCGAAGCGGGCCGAGTATCGGAAGTTCAAGGTGAAGACCGTGGAGGGAACCGACGATTTCGCGTCGATACGCGAAGTCGTCACGCGCTACTTCCAACGCCGGCTCAACGAAGAGAAGCCACTCCCGGACCTGGTGGTGATAGACGGAGGCAAAGGCCAGCTCTCGTCGGCTCACGAAGCGTTGGACGCGCTGGGACTGGGCGACCGTCCTCTCATCAGTCTGGCCAAACGCGACGAAGAGGTATTCGTGTGGGGCAGGGCGGAGCCGATTCGAATGTCACGCCGGTCGCCTGCGCTCAGAATGCTGCAAATGCTGCGCGACGAAGCGCATCGATTTGCGATCACATACAACCGGAAGCGGCGGACGATCCGCACGGTGACGTCTGAGCTGATGAAGGTTCCCGGGATCGGGCCGGTGAAGCGGCGGCGACTGATTCAGGAATTCGGAAGCGTCCAGGGTGTTCGCGATGCAGGCGAAGAGGCAATCGCTAAGGTTGCGGGATTCAACGTCGAACGGGCGCGCAAGCTGCTTGAAACGCTCGCTCTCAACTCGCCGGTGTAGCGCGTAAGATGCCGTAACTACTTGCTTTCCGCGTGTTTGTCTCTAAATTACTTTAGCTATGGTGAGAGTCGCTCGGGTAGCCGCGGGAAGCATCGCTGAAGAGATCGGCATGGTCGCCGGCACCGAGCTTGTCTCAGTCAATGGCCGCAACATCCAGGACTTCCTTGATTGGGAATTCCTTTCCGCGGAAGACGAGTTGGTCGTCGAGACGCGGCAGCCTGACGGTGAAGAGATCGTCTACGAGATCTCGCGCCCCGAAGGTGAGTCGCTCGGAGTCGCCCTCGAGCCGCCGAATGTCCGCCGCTGCGCCAACCGCTGCGAGTTCTGTTTCATCGAAGGACTTCCGCAGGGTCTGCGAAAGAACCTCTACATCCGTGACGACGATTACCGGCTTTCGTTCACGTACGGCAATTTTGCCACACTATCCAACGTGAAGGAGCGGGACATCGCACGCATTCTCGAGTTTCGTCTATCGCCCCTCTACGTCTCGGTTCACGCGACGAACTGGGAAGCGCGAAAGGTCCTGCTCAACAATCCTCGGGTTCCGAACATTGTCGAGCAGCTGACGCGCCTCGCTGAGGGCGGAATCCAGTTTCACTGCCAGATGGTCGTCGTACCTGGATTGAACGACGGTGCCATCCTCGACGAATCGCTTTCGGATCTCTGGAATCTCGGCGACGCCGTGATATCTGCCGCGGTCGTTCCGGTAGGACTGACACAGTTCTCGCATCTCTACAGCGGTGAGTCGATGAATCCGGCCAAGGCCCGCGAGCTGATTGCGCAGGTCGATCGCTGGAGCGAGCGCGCTCGAAAAGAGCGTGGCGAGACGTGGGTCTTCGGATCGGACGAGCTTTACCTCCTCGCTGGTGTCGAGCTGCCAGGTGCTGAGCACTACGGCGAATTCGCGCAGATCGAAAACGGAATCGGGGCAGTAACATCACTTCGCCTGAGGGTCCGAGAAGGTCTCGAAGATCTTCCGCGACTCGATGGAATGCGCATCGGCATTGTCACCGGCAAGGCGATGTTCGACCTGATGCCGGAGTTGATCGATCAGCTCACACAGGCAACTGGGGCCGAGTTCACATTGATCCCGATGGAGAACTCGCTCTTCGGCCCGACAATTACAACTGCCGGACTGCTGGTCGGCGCTGACATTAAGCGGGCCCTCGAGGACCGTCACGACCTCGACCTCGCGCTGATACCGGCCGAGACAATTAACGAAGATAGAATCTTCCTCGACGATGTTGCGTTCGATGAGCTCCGGGCAACTCTGCCCATGCCGGTTCATCCTTCGTACGACTTCGTCGATGTACTTACGAGCGAAGAGCTCGCGGTGGCTGCATGAATATTCCTGTAATTGCACTTGTTGGTCGTCCAAACGTCGGCAAATCCGCGCTCTTCAACCGCATCGTCGGTGATCACAGCGCAATCGTCAGCGACGAAGCGGGCACTACCCGTGACCGTCATTTCGCGCGCGCCGATTGGAACGGGCGCCAGTTCTGGCTCGTGGATACGGGTGGACTGGCAGATGATCCACACATGCCCATGGATCTCGAGATTCGGCGTCAGGTGATCGAGGCGATCGGCGAGGCAGATCTTCTGTTGTTCGTCGTCGATGCGATCGCCGGACTCCATCCGAGCGACTACCGCGTGATGGAGATGCTGCGCGAATCCGGAAAGCCCTGGGTTCTCATCGCCAACAAGGTTGACGATCCCGCAAGCACCGACTTCTACGAGTTCTTCAACCTTGGCGCCGGCGATCCAATTCCGGTATCCGCGCAGAACGGAAAGAACTCTGGTGACATGCTGGACACAGTCGTCGAGAGAATTCCCGAGATGGCCGAAGAGCCCGCTGATGCGCTTCGCGTTGCGGTGATCGGCCGGCCGAACGTCGGAAAATCGTCTCTCGTGAACAGGCTGCTTGGCGAAGAGCGTCTCGTCGTATCGGAGATCGCCGGAACTA
>JBDTNA010000470.1:0-2707 GCA_039933985.1 Gemmatimonadales bacterium
CTGAAACTGCGTGATCGCATTCTGTCCGTACTCGGCATCGAGAACGGGCCTGCGCCACATTTTCTGGTACTCGAGACCCGAAGCATACAGAGCGTCATCGGCGAGCGTGTCCTGCGGCATCAGCTCGTAGACTCTGCTGTACGATTTCGCGGCCAGCAGATGATCGCCGTGCTTCTCCTGCGATCTGGCGAGGTAGAGATACGCAGTCGCAATGCGGGGATCGCGCGGCGAAAGCTCGGTGGTCAGGCGCTCGAAGGCGTGACTTGCGTTGTCCCAATGCTTCGCGTTGTACTCCTTCATCGCGGCAGCATAGAGCGCGTCAGTACTGCCGAATCCACCGGCATTGAACTGCGGCTTGCACGCCACCGCCACAAGCATTGTCAGAACCAGACCACGCCTCACATTCATGCGTATTCTCCTACCCTCTTGGCGGCCGGGTGTTCGATCACCGTCCGCCCCATCGAGTAGTAGCTGAAACCGAGCTCCTCCATCTTGATCGGATCATAGAGGTTGCGGCCATCGACGATCAGCGGCCGCTTGAGAGCCTCCTTCACCCGGCCGAAGTCTGGATGACGGTACTCGTTCCAATCCGTCACGACCACGAGCGCATCGGCGCCCGCGAGCGCATCGTAATTCGTCTCGGCGTACTTGATGGTGTCGCCCAGCTTGTGACGCGCTTCCTTCATTGCCGCGGGGTCGTGTGCGCAAACCGTTGCGCCCGCTTCGATAAGATTCGCGATCAGCGTGAGAGCCGGAGCATCGCGCATGTCGTCGGTCTGCGGCTTGAAAGCCAGACCCCAGACAGCGATGTGACGGCCGGCAAGGTCGTCACCGAGCGCATCGCGCAGCTTCTCCGCAAGTCTCTGCTTCTGCGAGTCGTTCACATCTTCGACGGCTTCGAGAACCTTGAGCTCCATCCCCATTTCCGCCGCTGTCCGAACGAGCGCCTTCACGTCTTTCGGAAAGCACGAGCCGCCGTAGCCCGGTCCCGGGAAGAGAAATGACGGTCCGATGCGCGAGTCGCTGCCGATTCCGCGGCGCACCATGTCCACGTTCGCTCCGACAAGCTCGCACAGGTTAGCGACTTCGTTCATGAACGAGATGCGCGTCGCGAGCATTCCATTCGCCGCGTACTTCGTCATCTCTGCGGATGCGATATCCATGAAGATGATCGGATTTCCCGTCCGGACGAACGGAGCGTAAACGTCGTTCATCATCTCACGCGCGAACGGGCTGGCCACGCCCAGCACGACGCGATCCGGCTTCATGAAGTCGTCCACCGCGGCGCCTTCCTTCAGGAACTCAGGATTGCTGCACATGTGGAACGGGAACTTCGCCGCCTTGCTGACCTCGGCTGCAACCTTCCCGGCAGTGCCGACTGGAACGGTGGACTTGGTGACGATCACCATTTCCTTCGTCATGTTACGGCCGACTTCGCCAGCCACGGCGAGCACATGCTGGAGATCCGCCGATCCGTCTTCATCTGGAGGAGTACCGACCGCAATGAAGAGAACATCGGCGGACGCAATCGCCGAGGCGATGTCAGTCGTGAAGCTGAGGCGGCCGTCGCTCTGGTTCCGCTCGACGAGATCCTCGAGACCAGGCTCGTAGATGGGCAGGACGTTTCGCTTCAGTCCTTCGATCTTCGATTCGACTACGTCTGCGCAAACGACATCGTTTCCCGTCTCCGCCAGGCATGCACCTACGACGAGCCCAACGTAGCCGGTACCGATAACAGAAATATTCATGACTTGATTCTGGGTTTAGGCAATTGCCATGTCGGCGCTCTTCGAGCTTGACGCGCTTTCACGTGTGAGTCCTGCCGTCGCGTTGCGAGTGTCAACGACAATGCGGGCAAGGCTTACGATTCGCTGATAATCGACCGACGAATGATCGGTGATGATCACGACCGCGTCTGCGCCCGAGATCAACGTGTCGCTCAGCTCGACACTGTGGCGCTCATGCCCGTCCTCGCGGAAGGTCGGCACGTGCGGATCGTGATACACCACTCTCGCGCTCTGCTCTTCGAGAAGCTTGATCACATCGAGCGCCGGACTTTCGCGCATGTCGTCGATATCCTTTTTGTAAGCGACGCCAAGCACGAGCACCTTGCTGCCGTTGACCGGTTTCTTGTCGGCGTTCAATGCAAGCGCGATTCGCTCGACTACCAGCGCCGGCATTTCGCTGTTGATCTCGCTCGCCAGATCGATGAAGCGCGTCTTGTAGTTCAACGTGCGCATCTTCCACGCGAGATAGTGCGGATCGAGCGGAATGCAATGCCCGCCAATGCCAGGGCCGGGCGTGAACTTCATGAACCCGAATGGCTTCGTCGCGGCAGCGTCGATCACTTCCCACACGTTGACGCCGAGCTTGTCGCAGACGATCTGCATTTCGTTGACGAGTCCAATGTTCACCGACCTGAAAGTGTTCTCGAGCAGCTTTACCAGCTCGGCCGTTTCGGTGCTCGACACGGGAACGATTCGCTCGAGGCATGAGGCGTAAAGCGCGCTCGCCACCTCAGTGCAGGCAGGAGTGATTCCGCCCACGACCTTTGGAGTGTTCTTCGTGTTCCAGACCGGGTTGCCGGGGTCAACCCGCTCGGGGCTGAACGCGAGGAAGACGTCCTCGCCAACAGTAAGTCCCGCAGACTCCAGCTTGGGTTGCATCAGCTCGCGCGTCGTTCCCGGATAAGTCGTGCTCTCGAGGA
>JBDTNA010000471.1:0-2701 GCA_039933985.1 Gemmatimonadales bacterium
CGGATCAGAAACCGTCACGAGCGGAGCCCCGGCATCGACGACCGCCCCAGGAACGGCGTCGCGACTGAGAACTATTCCAGAAAGCGGAGAGCGCATCACCATCGTTCCATTGGCGCTTACGCCAAGCTGCGTCATTTCTGCGCGAGCGCGCGCGACCTCGGCTTCCGCCTGGCTCAACGACGACTGCGCGAGCTCATTGTCGGCCCGAGCCCGTTCGACCTCCTGGCGCGCCATCGCCTTCGCGACGAGCAGATTCTCCGCCCGGTCGGCGGCCGCGCGCGAATAAGCGGCCGCGGCACGGCTCGATCTGAGCGCTGCAACGGCCTTTGCATAATCGGCTCGCGCCGTACCGGCCTGCGGGCTCTGAAGAGTGACCAGTGGCTGGCCGCGGGAAACCTGATCTCCAAAGCGAACATGCACCGCGACGAGCCGCCCCTGTGCCGGGGCACCAAGCCGCGCCGTCCGGTCTTCATCAGGCGCGAGGTGTCCAGGAATCTCCGCCCGGGACGTCATGCTTGTTGAACTGACTGACTCCCAGCGCACTCCGCCGTGCTCCACCTGTGCCGGAGTAAGTCTGATCTCCGTCGCTGTCGGCTGGATCGCGGCTACTGTGTCTGCCTGCTTCTCGTTGGCTCCACCGCAAGCGCTCAGAGCAAGACACATTGCAAGCGTTGTCGCAATCCTTCCGATCGCCGCGAAGAGTTCGGGCTTGTCCGTATTGCCGCATTCAAGGCGGATAGTCACTGTATTTCTCCTGTCTTCCTGGCTGTAGTTGGCGCTGTCACATCGGAGATTTTGATTCTGCCCGGCTCAAAAACCGGGTCTGATCCCGAGGCGACGAGAAGCTCGAGAAGGCTTTGGCGCTGAGCGAACAGCGTGCGAAAGTAGGTGAGACGCGATTCGCTCCGCGCTCGCGAGGCGTCGAGGACTTGCAGCAGGGTTGCGATTCCTCCCTCATACGCCGCAAGAGCGATCCGGCGGGATTCATCGGCTTTTTCAAGAAATGAGCTGTCAAGGCGCGCGACCTCGGCGGAGAGAAGGCGAGCGGCTTCGAGAGCGCCCTCGACCTCGGACGATACCGTGCGCTGACTCCACGCGAGCTCGAGTTCCGCGGCAGTTTTAGAACTCCGTGCGCGTTGGACTTCTCCGCGGTTCCTGTCGAAAATCGGAAGCGGGACACTCACGCCGGCAATCATCGAGTTCTCGCCACTCACACGCTTGCTTCCGAACGTCGCACCCACCTGCCGAACGGTTAGAGTCTGTTGTACACCCGTCTCGGCCCCGGCGGCGGCGACTCTCGCTCGCGCGATCAGCAATTCCGGGCGCGTTCGACTTGCCTGCTGCAACAGCTCGGGCAAAGTCGGAAGCACAAAAGTCGATCTGAGCCCGGCAAGAGAGACGCGCAATGAATCGGCTCGCGTCGCTCTGTCGGATCGGAGGTAAGGCTGCAGTTGCGCACGAGCCCTCGCGAGCTCGGCTTGCTCCATTACGACTTCGGCAGCTGCACGGTCTCGTTCCAGCTGAACTCGGACGAGATCGCCTTCAGCGGACACGCCTTCCGTCACTCGAGCCCGGTTGTACGAGGTAAGGCGATCGAGCCCTGCCAGCGCTTCCATCGCGGTCTCGACGGAAACCTGCGCCAGTGCGAGTCGAAAGAACGCTCGCGCTGCGTCCAATGAAACCTGACGCTGAACTCCGACTTCGACAGCGCGCGAAGCCTTCACTTCCTCGTCGGCTTGGCGCACCCTGGGCCCGCGCTGATAGATCGGTTCCAGTGGAATAGTAAGGAAGCTCGCGGTTTCGCGGTCGATCCCAGCCGGGGCACGGCTTCCTGGAAATCCGACGTTCTCTACCTGATACGTGGCCACCGGGTTGGGGACGGCACCCGCTGTTCTTCGGGATCCAATCGCAGCATCGACCCGCGCTCGAGCTGCGGCCACAAGCGGGTGCTCGGCCGAAGCGGCGGCGAGAACAGCGTCCAGGGTAATTTGCGCCTGTCCTGCTTCTCCGCTTCCAGTTGCCTGCTGGGCACCAACACCTGACAGGCCCGGCACGGACATCAGCAACACGGCGTAAGCGAGCGACAGCATCGAATCGTGTTTCACGTTTCTTTTGTCTGGATGGTGAGGTCGCCACTGACCGCGAATTGCGGACAGATGTGATTCTGACTTCACGATGTTTGGAAAGGGGCGAACCCACCGGGAAGCCGAGCGGTGGACGGTTCACGACCTTTGGGTTGGCTGCCGGCGCCTGAGTAAGACAGGAGGCGCCGCGATTTCAGGCCGGCGGAGCTCGGGGTGAATCAGCTCGGGAAATTTCTCGCGCCGGAGGCTTATCTACCATCGCGAATCGCTGTCGATCGCGACCAAGGCTCGACATCAACAGTGGGGACGCTCGATCACACTGTTCGGCCGGAATCTCGATTGAAACGCAGCTTTGCCGAGTCGCGCTGTCAGCTTTGTGGAGGATTGCGTGATCGGGCGAGTGACCCGCTTCTACCCCTCGCCGTTCCGCCGCATCGCTCCGCTCGTGCGAGGAGCTGTGGGTACCCGCATCGGCGGCATGCTCGTGAGCAAGACCGTGAGCGACCGTCATGGTCACACTCGACAGGGCGCCGGAAAAAGCGAGAAAGGCGGCCGCTGAAAAGCGACCACGGCGGAATAGCATCTCCCGAACCTAAGTCGTCGCTATCAGGTACGCC
>JBDTNA010000472.1:0-2694 GCA_039933985.1 Gemmatimonadales bacterium
AGCGTATCCCACTCGCGTTTCGCCTCATCCGCCCCGGGACGACCGAGCAATGCGTACGCGAACTGCTTACCGAGCTCCACACCGGGCTGATTGAACGCGTCGATCCCGTAGAGCTGGCCCGCGTAGGCAGTCGCAATCTCAAGCAGCATGATGAGACCCCCGACATGCCACTCGTCCACGCGCTCGACATGAATCGTCAGGTTCGGTCTGCCGCGCTTCGCTAGCGCACCGGCCGTCGCGCGCCGCTCGACGTCGATGAGCTCAGCGAGAGTGTGTCCGCCGAGGTAGCCCAATTCCTTCACGGTCTTGAATCCGTGAGGAATCGTGAGATCGACCTTGCGCTCGTCGACCGCAATGAAGCTTACGACTTTGTCCTTTGGCCCCTCCATGAACAGCTGCACCTGGCTGTGCTGATCGGTTGCTCCCAGCGCGGCCAGAGGCGTTTGGCCAACAGACGAGCCGTCCGGTTTCAGTTTGCCCAGACTCTCCGCCCACAATTGAACGAACCAGTCGGCGAAATCGCGGAGCGGATCGGAGTACGGCATCATCACGTTGATGGGCTTTCCGTGACGAGTATCGGCAAGCCACTGAAGCGTCGCATACACGCCCGCCGGATTCTCGGCCAAATGCGTCGCGGCATCGCAACGCTTCGCCATATCAGCTGCGCCGTCCAGCAGTTTCGCGACATCGATTCCGATCAGCGCCGCAGGAAGAGTCCCGACTGGAGTCAGAACACTGAATCGCCCGCCAACGCTCGGCGGAATATCGAGGGCCGGAATGCCAGTCGCGACAGCCAGAGGGCGCAATGCACCGTTTGCTGGATCGGTGATGAAAACGATGTGGTTCTTCGGAGACAGAGTCGCGTGCACAATCGCCTCGTGCACGATCAGGAACTGCGACATCGTCTCGGCCGTTCCACCAGATTTTGACGTGACGACAAAGAGGGTGTGAGCAAGGTCAAGGCGCGCCAGGAGCGCGCCGATCGTCTCGGGATCGACGTTGTCGAGAACGTGCAATCTCGGATTTCCGCCGCGCGCCTTGTCCGACAGCATGTTCCACCCACTCGGCCTGAGAGCGGTGCGCAGCATGATCGGGCCGAGCGCCGATCCGCCGATGCCAAGAATCACAACGTCGAAGTAGCGGCCCTTTCTGCGCAACGCGAAGCTCGTCGCCTGATCCCGCAGGGCCCCGTCCGAGACGATGTCCGCGAAACCGACGGTTCCTGAGGCGCGCAGCTTCTCGAAGCCGGCTCGGGCTGAATCGAAGTCGGCCGCAGCTTTCTCCCATTCGCCGGCGTCAATTCCGCCGACCGCCTCACCAATCATGTTCGAGTAATCGATTCGAATCGTCATATCAGCCTTTCATCAATTCGGACGGTGAGGCCATCGAAAGCAGGCATGATGCCACGCGGAAGCTCTGCCTCGAGATCGGCGTGGAAGTTGTCGTGGGTCAGATGAGTGAGATACGTGCGCTCGGCGCCAATTGCCTTTGCCGCGGCGATTGCGTCGGAGATGCTCAGGTGTGTCGGATGAAACGTTCGGAACAGCGCATTGATGACAAGAACGCTCGAGCCTCTCAGGGCATCGATCACGTTGTCGGAAATTGTTTTTGCATCCGTGACATACGCGAGTGGTCCGATCCGGTAGGCGAAAACATTCACCGCTCCGTGAGGGACTGCTATCGGAAGGACTTCGACTCCCGCGATTTGCGCGGGCTCCCGGTCACGAAGGGCGATCGCACGGCCTTCCGGCTTTGACGTGCCTGGCAGTGCACGAATTGAATCGTCGAAGATGTACGGAAATCTTCGGGCAAGGCGCTCGAGCGTATCTGCTGGCCCATACATCTCGAGAGGCGCGTCACGACGCATCGAGAGCGCGCGGATGTCGTCGAGCCCGTGCGTATGATCGGCGTGATCGTGCGTAAAGAGGACTGCGTCGACGCGGTCAAATCCGCCGGCAATTAATTGAAGCCGCAGCTCGGGCGGCGTGTCTATCAACAGCCGCGCACCGGAATCAGTGTCTACAATCGCCCCAACCCTGTTTCTCTTGTCGCGCGGGTCGGGTGAATGACACACCGCGCACCCGCATCCAACCTGCGGAACACCGAAGCTCGTGCCTGTTCCGAGGAAGGTAAGCTTCACACTATCTCGACCTTGAGCAGGTTGGTCGTGCCCGGCACGTCGAATGGAACCCCGGCGGTGACGATGATCCGATCGCCTGGCTCTGCCAGATCGAGATCGCGAACCACGACGTGAGCCCGGCCCATCATCTCCGAATACGTGTCGCAGTGCGGCACCAGCGCGGGAACAACTCCCCACACGAGCGCGAGCTGCCGGAACGTGCGCGGCTGATCGGTCAGCACGAGAATCGACACGCCAGGACGATGCGCAGCGATTATTCTCGCCGAGAATCCGCTCTTCGTGAATACGACTACGAGTGGCGCGTGAAGCATTCCTACCGCCGCCGTCGTGGCGGCAGCGATTGCGACTTCCGTTGGAACAGCCGCAGTCGATTCGCGGGGAATTCTGCGCGGGCTGCGCGCTACCGGCGGATGCTGCTCTACGTGGGTGATGATACGTCGCATCGCTTCGACTGCGAGACGCGGATACGCACCTGCAGCAGTCTCTGCCGAAAGCATGACTGCGTCGGTTCCGTCGAGAATTGCGTTTGCAACATCGCTGGCTTCCGCACGCGT
>JBDTNA010000473.1:0-2670 GCA_039933985.1 Gemmatimonadales bacterium
CTCACTGCATCCTCTAGATTGGGCCGGGGAAGTCTCTTTACGGTCACCCTTCCACTGCCGAACAACGGCCAGCAATCATGAAAGAACATTAAGGGGATTTCATTAATTCTTAATCTTCATCCTATTACGCCGAGGATTTGCGTCGGGTAATCTACGTATCACCAACCTTTGCTCGGTGATTCAATGTTCAATCAACTGATCGAGTCCAAGCCGAAAAAGCAGAAGATGGCAGGCGGAACTTTGTTCAGCCTCATCTTCCATGGGACTCTCGGCGTCGCCGCAGTGGTAGCAACGGCATCCGCCGGCATTGCCGACGACAAGTCGAAGCAAGAGAAAATCCAGTTCGTGGAAATGAAGAAGGAGCCTCCCAAGCCAAAGCCGAAGGAGCCGCCTCCGCCACCGCCGAAAGAAGTGATGAAGGCGCCGCCGCCGAAAGGATTCCAGGTGCTTCGCGCCCCGGTGGAGATTCCGATCAAGATCCCTGATATCGATCTCTCCAAGAAAGTCACCAACGAGGCAGACTTCAGTGGAAAGGGAGTCAAGGGTGGAGTCGCGTCAGGTGTCGTCGGCGGAACAGCGCCAGTCGATCCAAATCAGACGTACTTCGAGTTCCAGGTGGAGAAGCCCGTTTCGCAGATTCCAGGCACCGGTTCTCCGCGGTATCCTGATGCTCTCAGGTCGTCCGGCGTCGAGGGTGACGTGCAGGCGCAATTCGTAGTGAACGAGGACGGAAAGGCTGAAACGAGCACTTTCAAGGTTCTCAAGGCAACCAACGACCTGTTCGCCAGCGCAGTACGCTCCGCGCTTCCGAACATGCGGTTCTATGCAGCCGAAGTCGGTGGCAAGAAAGTGAAGCAGCTCGTCCAGCAGAGCTTCCAGTTCAAGCTCGATAGATAACCCCCTCTCACCGGAGATCCGGATACAATGCAACTCTCGCTTCTAGACCTTTGGGGCCAGATGGCTGGCTTCGCCCGCGGCATCGTTTTTACGCTTGCCATCATGTCCGTCTGGTCGCTCTCGGTGACCATCAAGAAGTGGTGGGATCTGCGCAAGGCGCAGGTAGAAACGCGCAAGTTCGCGCCTGAGTTCTCGCAGTTCCTCGAAGAAGACAATCTCAGCGAAGCGGTTACTCTCGCTGAGAAGTACAAGAGGTCGCACGTCGCCCGCGTACTCGGCGGCGCACTGACCGAGATCAAGCCGCTCATTCAGGATGGAACGGTCAGCGTTGGTGACATCAACTCGGCAGAGCGGGCAGTCGAGCGCGAGATGCTCATGACGATCACGGATCTCAAGCGCGGTCTTGGTGTTCTCGCCACCGTCGGCGCAACGGCACCGTTTGTCGGACTTCTCGGAACAACGATGGGAATCGTGAACGCGTTCGTGGGTATGGCCGCGTCTGGCTCAGGCGGACTATCCGCGATCTCCGCCGGTGTCGCCGAGGCGCTCATCACGACGGCGTTCGGTCTCATCGTCGCGATTCCGGCAGTGTGGGCGTTCAACTACTTCCAGGTGAAGATCGACAACCTGACGGCAGAGATGACGTACACCTCGAAGGAAATGATCGACTACATGATCAAGAACGTTTCAGGCGAGTTCGGCCGGTCGCGCTTCACGCGTGAGTTCAACACCACGGCTTCAAGCGGATCCGCTCCGATCTCGAACTAAGCGAAGAGGTAATCCCGCATGTCAATGTCGACTGGATCGAGCTCAGGTATCAAGGCAGAGCCAAACGTGACGCCGATGATCGACGTCATGCTGGTTCTCCTGATCATCTTCATGCTCGTCGTGCCGGCCATCTCGGCCGGCTTCCAGGCGATACCGCCCCAGGGCCAGAACTTGAAGCCGCATCCTGAAGAGGAGCGCGACCAGGTGCTCGGCATCGATGCAAACGGGCAGTATTTCCTGAACAAGGCTCCGATTCCGAACAAGGAGCTGGCTCAGCGCCTCAATGCGATTTATGAGAATCGCACCGAGGACAAGCTTTTGTATATCAAGGCGCACAAGGATCTGGAGTACGGCAAGGTCCTCGACGCGCTCGACATTGCCGCTCACAACAAGGTTGCTGTAACGGGTATGATCACGGACCAGCAGCCGGGCACCGTCTCTCTCATTCCGACTGACAACTTGATGGGCGGCGGACTGCCGACGAAGGGAGGGAAGAAGTAATGTCGATGTCCACAGGAGGTGGCGGCGGGCTGACGAACGACATCAACGTCACACCGATGATAGACGTTCTGCTCGTGCTCCTCATCATTTTCATGCTCGTAGTTCCGATGTCCCGAAAGGCGATCGACTTGCAGCTGCCTGATCCAACGGAGCAGGAGTCCAGCTCAACTCCGCCTCCGCAGATTGTGCTCGAGGTTCTGCCGGGAAATCGTTATCTCGTCAACAAGGAGCCTCTCACGAAGGCCACGTTGCCGAAGCGTCTCAAGGAGATCTACGATGGCCGCCCTGAGAAGATCATTTTCGTGAAGGGCGATCCAAAGACGAAGTATTCTGACGTGATCTTCGCGATGGACGTTTCGCGCGGGGCCGGTGTGAAGGTCATCGGCGTATCACCAAAGGATCCACCGTCGCAGTAGAAAAACGTTACCGGCCACCAGTCGGTGTACCAACACGCAAGAGAGAGGGGCGGTGGAAGGAAATCGCCGCCTCTCTTTTTGCGCACCT
>JBDTNA010000474.1:0-2664 GCA_039933985.1 Gemmatimonadales bacterium
GGTCGAGGGCGCCGAGATCGGGCACACTCGTCACCTTGAACTTGACTCCCTGCACGAAGACCTGGTTGGAGCGCCCCTGTTCATACAGGTACGCGCCGCGGACAGTCGTGAGCAGTTCGCCCAGTTTCTTTGTAACCGTGGCGTTCACGGTCGCGTTGTCGGACACATTGTTCACGGCGAACCTGGCAATGTCGCCTTCCTCAATCGATCCGGTTTCTCCAAGAGACCCGCGACGGTTGTAGTCCAATTCGCGCCTGTTCAGCCGGTCCGTGCCGTATGAAGTCTCGACGCGCAGCCAGTCAGTCGGACGCCAGCGGCCCGCCAGCGAGCCGATGATCCGCTCGCGCCGGAGGTCGAAGTTGTTATTCGCAAGAGCGTAGAGCGGATTCGTGCGGGCACTCGGTGAGTTGGTAACCGGAATCAGCGGGAAAAACTCTTCCGGGTCGTGGCCGCTCGGATTCCGCAGATCGACATCTGGGGGCATCTGCATGAAGGAGAACCAGCTCTGCGAATCGTTCGGATCATAGTCGTTTCTGTTGACGCCGTAGGTGATGCTCGACGAGAAATCGAGCTTGTCGCCCAATCCCTGGTCTACATTGAGGCGAATGTTCTGTCGGTACTGACCCTTGGTCAAAGGAAGGACGCCGGCGTTGTGATCGCTCGTGTAGGACGTGTTGAAGTTCGTGCTGCCACGGCGCATGCCGAGCTGGATGTTGGCCGACACGAACTGTCCGTTCTTCGACCATTCCTCGAGCTGGTTCCGCCATCGGTTAGGACCAGTGGTCGGGTACGGGCTATCCGCGAAGCCGTCGGCCTTGGGAACACGGTCGCCGTTGCCGTTGAGCCGGACGCTTCCATCCGGGTTCAGCTCATAGATGTGACTGTGATTGAGGGGAATGTATTTCTGCAGGCTCGACGTTCCGTACTCCGTGCGGGTGGTGAACGAAACCTTGTCCTCCGGCAGGTTGCGACCGCGCTTGGTCGTGATGTTGATCACGCCGTTGGCTGCGTCCGAACCGTAGAACGAGGCTCCGGCCGCACCCTTCAGGACTTCGACAGACTCGATGTCGTTCGCGTCGATATCGGCAATGGAATTCCTGGTGAGAACTCCATCGACAATGATGATCGGAGTCGAGTTTCCGATGCCCAGATTCGTCGAGCCACGAAGTCGGATTGTCGGAGCCGCGCCAGGATTGCCGCTCCCGATGTTGATCTTCGCGCCGGAAACCTTTCCGGCAAGTGCGGCGATGGGCGAACTCGCCGGGACCTGCTTGAGCTGCTCTTCATTAACCGTTGCGACAGAGATCGTAAGCTTCTTCTGCGACGTCGCCGCGCTCACACCCGTCACAACGACTTCATCGAGACGGAACGGATCCGATTTCATGACGAAGTCAGCTGTCTGTGCACCTGCGGTCAGACGAATGATGCGGCTCATTGGCGACATACCAATGAAGCGAACAGTGACGGTTGCCTGCTGTCCGCTCGCTCTGTCGTCTGGAACTGTCAGAGAATACTGACCGTTCGAGTTTGCCGTTGCGCCGATTCCCATATTGAGAAGACCAACGTTTGCGCCTTCGATCGGCGCACCCCGTTCATTTGTTACCCTGCCGGTGATGACCGAAGACTGCTCGAGCGCGTTACTGGCTCCAAAAAGCCCAAGGAACAACGCCAAACGCGAGACTGCGGCTAGTCTCGGACGAACGATTCTCATCATGCCGATCCCCCGTGGAAAACTGGAACGCCTTAACGTACGACCTCACCAAGTCACGCAGCATCGCAGAACGTGCCGGCCGAATGAGCAAGGGTTTGGTCGCCGAAAGGCAATGATTGTGTAAGGAAAATGCGGGCGGGGCCACGGGTCCGCAAGGTATTTGTTTGTGGAGGGTCAATTGTGCGACCCACCCCGGATCAGATGTTTCAGTGGTTCGAGGCGCTTTTCTCCAGGCGGAAAACGAAAGGAAGCTGCAACACCTGGCGCACCGGTCTCGACTTCAATGTCGCCACCCTGAACCTGGCCGTACCCAGAGCCTGCTCGACCGCGCCGGTGAAAAGCGGATGCGTCGACGAGATGAGAATCACCGACTCATTGTCTAGCGTTCCGTCCGCGTTGACAATGAGCTCTATCACTACACGGCCAGGAACACCTTCCTTGCGCAGAGAATCAGGATACTCCGGTGATGCGGTGCCGGCGATGAGTGCGGCTGGTGTATCGACCTGATCAATCGTGAAGATGGACATCTTCGATACCAGACTGTCGAGCTCCTTCACCCGCGACGTTGCCGCGACCCGAGGTCTCGGCTTTGGCCTGTAAGGACGGCCCCAGATTGCCACGACACCGCATCTTTCACCGCCGCGGCCGGTGACGAACTCGGGCGGCACACTGGAAAGTCCGCCGTAGACTTCAATGCCTTCGACTGTTCCAAGATCGAACATGTCGAGATCCACTACGCCCGCATTTGCCGGCATTCCATCGACGAACACGAGTGGAGGACAGGCCGCTCCACGAATCGACGCCGTCATGCCTCCGCCGCGCATCATTCTCAGCTGCACTCCAGGCACGGTGCGCAAAACATCGGTGAAGCGATAGGAATGCAATTTGTCGAGGTGCTCTCTCGTAATGAAATGTCCAACGCCTTTGGTGCTGCGTTCCTTGAAACCTGCGAG
>JBDTNA010000475.1:0-2655 GCA_039933985.1 Gemmatimonadales bacterium
GCATTCCAAGCTTGTCGTATGTAAGCCCGGCGAAATCGGGCTTCGACTCGGCGAGGTTCGCGAATACGTCTGAGGGCAGGTAGAAACTCGTCTGGGCGCCCATTGCGCCGAGAAGATCACCGAGGACCAGCCAGCTGGGGCGCGCCATTCCTGGTGCGGCCTTCGCCTGCATGAAGCGCTGAACGCGGCCACGAAGATTGGTGAACGTTCCCTCCTCTTCCGAGAAGTTCGCGATCGGAAGCACCACAGTCGCGTTGTCGAGAGCTGCGGGAACAGTGGTTCCAATCACGATCACGCTCGAAGCGCGCGATGCAGCGTCAGCTGAAAGTCCTTCGAGATCGTCGTCGGCGATCACGAGGACATCACCTTCCGCGAGGCCATCGAGCGGAGAGTCCGACCGCGAGTATCCGAGGATTTCGGCCCCGGCAACGTTGGCAGCCCGGTCGCGGCGCAATGCGAGATCTTCAACTCCCGGAAGCGGAGCTTCATCACCCGTCGCAACGCGGAAGACGCCATTGCCGCCGTTGTGCTCGATTAGCTGCGACAGCAGGAACAGCGCTTCATTGGAGAGCATAGGCGACGCGAGCACATGCACGCGCGCGCCGCTGAGAACGCGCGCCGCTGCATCGATCGCTGTTTCCCAATCAGTCGCGGCGAGACCGCCGGCCGAGCGAACCATCGGACTCTCGGCTCTGTCCTGCCGATTCATCCAGCGGTAGTTCAGGCGGCCATAGTCGCACATGAAGAACTTGTTGACATCGTCATTCGGCCGCGGCTTGAGGCGCGCGACTGCGTTGTCGCGCACTTCGATCATCACGTTGCAGCCCTGCGTGCAGTTCGGGCATATCGACGCCGAGCGGTCGAGCTCCCATGCACGCGCCTTGTTCAGGAAGTCTTTTGAAAGCAGCGCGCCGACAGGGCACAGGTCGATGACGTTCGCAGCCCACGGGTGCGTGAGGTCTTTGCCTTCGAACTTTCCGACAACGGCGCGGTCGCCGCGCTCGCTGATATTCAACACTGTGTCATGCGCGACGTCGTCCATGAAGCGAACGCACCGGGTGCAGAGGATGCAGCGGTTTGGGACGTACATGACGTCACCGCCGAAATCCTCGACAGGATTGAAACGCTTCGGATCGCGATAACGAGAATCGGCGCGGCCTTCCTGATACGTGAAGTCCTGCAGCTCGCACTCGCCGGACTGATCGCAGATCGGACAGTCGAGGGGGTGGTTGATCAGCAGGAACTCGAGCACGCCCTTTCTCGCTTCGAGCGCTCGCTCATTGTGCACGTGGACGATTTGCCCTTCAGCAACTGACGTCGCGCAGGATGGAGCGAGCTTGGGTGCCTTCTCGACTTCGACAAGACACATTCTGCAGACACCGGGAATCGGAAGGCTCGGGTGATAGCAGTAGTGCGGAATCAGAATACCGGCAGTCTTCGCGGCTTCGAGAATCGACGTGCCTTCAGGAACCGATACCGCCCGGCCTTCGATCGTCAGGTTGATCATCTTCGCAGTGCGCACTGCGCCGTCGTCGATTGGCATCAGGCGACCGCCGCCATCACAGAGTGAACGCGCTTGCCATGAATGAGAGCCTCGAATTCGTTTCTGAACTTCTTGATGCCGGAGATAACCGGAGTCGCGCACGAGTCGCTGAGAACGCAGATCGTCGTGCCGGTCATGTTGTCGGCGATCGACAGCAGCGTGTCCAGATCTTCCATCGTTCCCTGCCCGTCCCTGATGCGCTCGAGAATTTTGGTCGTCCATGCCGTGCCTTCGCGACATTGCGTGCACTGCGCACAGCTCTCGTGCGCGAAGAACCGCGCAAGACGGGCGATGACACGCACCATGTTCTGCGCATCGTCAATGACGATGACGCCGCCTGAGCCAAGCATCGATCCCTGCGCGACGAAGCCTTCGTAGTCCATGAGGGTTGCTTCGGCTTCGTCCATCGTCTGAATCGGAACCGACGCACCACCAGGGATGACTGCCTTCAACTTTCGCCCGATGATCGGACCGCCGCAGACGTCATAGAGGAAATCCTTGAACGGAAATCCCATCACGACTTCGTAAGTGCCGGGATAGCGAACGTTGCCGCACACCGAGTAAAGCTTGCTGCCGGTGCTTTTCGGGTTCGACAAACACATTCCTTTGTACCATTCCGCGCCCTTCATGAGGATGATCGGAACGGCTGCGAGAGTCTCGACGTTGTTGATCGTCGTGGGCTGACCGAATACGCCCGACACGGCCGGGAACGGCGGCTTGATGCGGGGATTGCCGCGGCGTCCTTCGAGCGAGTTCATGAGAGCAGTTTCTTCGCCGCAGATATACGCGCCGGCACCTTTGTGCACGTGCACATCTACCCGCTTTCCGGTCCCCATGGCGTTCTCGCCAAGGATGCCGGCGGCATACGCCTCGCGAACAGCCTGTTCCATGTAGAGCAGCGGCTCGGTGAATTCGCCGCGGATGTAGATGTACGCTGTCTCGGCGCCGATCGCATACGCGCCGATCGCGCAGCCCTCGACGAGGGCGTGCGGAGTCCAGCGCATGATCTCGCGATCCTTGAACGTTCCGGGCTCGGACTCGTCGGCGTTGCAGCACAGGTAATGCGGTTTGCCGTCGCCCGGCTTCATGAACGACCACTTGAGGCCAGTCGG
>JBDTNA010000476.1:0-2635 GCA_039933985.1 Gemmatimonadales bacterium
CAGGCTGGCGGTCCCGAGTCGTGAGGTAAAACGCGGCAATCAGCCAGTCTTTGCTGAGGATAGTTTGTCGAGCGCCGCGGAAACCAGCGCCTGCCCTTCCGATACCGTTCGCTCGAGATGCTGCTCTCCCATAAAGCTCTCCGCGTAGACCTTGTACAGTTCCTCCGTGCCCGAGGGACGAGCTGCGAACCATCCGTGTTCGGTCGTCACCTTGATCCCGCCGAACGGCTCGTGATTTCCCGGTGCCTCGGTGAGCATTCCCGTAATCCGCTCGCCGGCAAGCTGCTCCGTGTCGATCACAGCAGGCGACAATTGCGACAGCGCCGCTTTCTGCTCCGATGTCGCCGGCGAGTCGATGCGCCGATATGATGGCTCGCCCAACTCTCGCGTGAGCTCGCGGTACAGCTCCCCTGGATCGCGCCCCGTCACAGCTGTCATCTCGGCCGCGAGCAGTCCGAGAACGATACCATCCTTGTCGGTCGTCCACGCGGTACCATCGCTCCGCAGAAATGACGCGCCCGCGCTCTCCTCTCCTCCGAACGCGAGCGAACCGTCGATGAGTCCATCGACGAACCATTTGAATCCGACGGGCACTTCCATCAGCGGCCGGCCGAGCCGAGCCGCGACGCGATCGATCATGGCGCTGGTCACCATCGTCTTTCCGATGGCTGCGCCCGCCGGCCAATCGGGCCGGTGCGAAAACAGGTATGAGATCGCGACAGTCAGATAGTGGTTGGGATTCATGAGGCCGGCGCCGCGCGTCACAATGCCGTGCCGGTCGTGGTCCGTGTCGCAGGCCCACGCGACATCGAAGCGATCCTTGAGACCTATCAGCCGCTGCATCGCGTAAGGTGACGAAGGATCCATCCTGATTCGGCCGTCCCAGTCCACTGTCATGAAGCTGAAGGTGGGATCGACCTCATCGCTCACGATCGTGAGCGGAATGCCGTACTGCTCGGCGATCCTCCCCCAGTAGGCGACCCCCGCACCACCGAGCGGGTCAACTCCAAGCGCGAGTCCGGAGCCGCGAATCACGTCGAGATCGACGACGCTGGAAAGATCACCTACATAGGCGCCAGTATAGTCGTGCCGGTGTGTCGTCGCTGCGCGCAGCGCACGCCCAAAAGGCAGGCGCTTGACACCGCGTAGCTCATCCGCGAGCAGGACGTTGGCCGCCTCCTCGATCCAGCGCGTGGCATCCGTCCCTGCCGGGCCGCCGTGCGGTGGATTGTACTTGAAGCCGCCGTCCTCTGGCGGGTTGTGCGACGGCGTGACGACGATGCCATCCGCAAGTCCACTCGTCCGGCCGCGATTGTACGTAAGAATCGCATGCGAGATGACCGGCGTCGGCGTGTAGCCATCGCCGTCATCGATCATCACCTCGATACCGTTCGCGGCCAGGACTTCGAGAGCACTCCCGAACGCCGACGCCGACAGCGCATGCGTGTCGATGCCGAGAAAGAGAGGCCCGTCGAGCTGCCTGTACTTTCGGTAGCCGCAGATCGCCTGCGTGATCGCGAGAATGTGCGCCTCGTTGAAAGCGCAGTCGAAGGCGCTGCCGCGATGGCCCGAAGTGCCGAAGGTTACCCGCTCTTTCGTCACTGCGGGGTCGGGTCGTCGTGTGTAATACGCTGTCATCAGCCGCGGCACGTTGACGAGGATCGCTGCGTCGGCAGGAAGGCCAGCCCGTGGGCTCAGGCTCACGCTCTGCCCGCGCCGCCCCCGCGCGTGAAGGCCGCGACTTCCAGGCGGGTGTGGAGCGCGAGCTTCTCCAGCACATTGTGTACGTGACTCTTTACGGTATGTATCGCGACGTGCAGCTTCGCGGCGATTTCCTTGTTGCTCAGGCCTTCGCCAATCAATTCCACAACCTGACGTTCGCGCTGCGTCAGCTTCACCGCTTCCAGAACAGGACTCTTGCCATGTTTTACTGCGTGTTCGGCGACCTGCGTGAACAACGATCCGGTCAGTTGAGTTGGAAGTACTTTTTTGCCCTCGGCGACCCCCCGGATGGTGCCAAGAAACTCACCGAGCGTGGCGTCCTTCATGACGAAGCCGGAAGCCCCGGCTCGCACGAAGTCGGCGATGTCCTCGTGCAGCGGAAACAGGCCCATCACGATTACTTTCGCTTCGGGAACCTCCCGGTGAAGCGTCGCGGTAAGGCGCAGGCTGTCATGGTTCTGCAGCCCGAAGTCCACGAGAACGACGGAGGGTCTCGCCTCACGAACGATCTTCAGCACCTCTATCACGTCCGCTGACGCCGCGAGCACCTTGAAGCCCGGCTCCTGTCTGATGAGGGCCGCCAGTCCCTCACGCAGCATCAGGTTGTCCTCGATGAGTACGATGGAGATCTCGCTCATTCTTTCCCCTTCTCTGTGTTGGCGTTCCAGGCGGCGATCAGTGCTACACCCGCGAGTAACCCTGCGCCCAGCAGGTATGGGGCTTTCACGTGCCAGAGGAATAACGCGCTCCCCAGAAGCGGGCCCATCGCCTGACCCAGGCTGTTGGCCGCATTCTGGGCGCCGAGTGCCTGGCCGACACTGTCTCGCCCGCCACGCTTCGAGACCAGCGCCGCCAGATTCGGTGAGATGAAAGCCAATCCCAGAGCGACGATGCCGACGAACAGGAACACGGC
>JBDTNA010000477.1:0-2632 GCA_039933985.1 Gemmatimonadales bacterium
TCGAGTATTGGACGAAGACTTACGGTTTCGCACCTGATCAGGCGTGGCTCGACAATGCGCGACTCGCCTCCGTCCGACTTCCTAACTGCTCGGCATCGTTCGTCTCGGCGAAGGGATTGGTTCTTACCAATCACCACTGCGTGAGGGACTGCGAAGATGGGATATCGCCGAAGGACACGAACTTCGTCGAAACCGGATATGCTGCACTGACAATGAGGGACGAAAGAAAGTGTCCCGGCCTGTTCGTCGATCAGCTCGAGTCAATCGAGAACGTGACGCAGCGAGTAAACGGCGCGGTGACTTCGGCGAGTCCCGATGTCGCTGCCAGCCAGCGAACAGCAATCATCGGTCAGATACAGAAGGAGTGTGGCGATCAGACGAAGCTCACATGTCAGGTCGTCTCGCTCTACCAGGGCGGTATCTACTCGCTCTACCGGTACAGAAGATTCAGCGACCTGCGCCTGGTATTCGCGCCCGAGGAGGAGATGGCTGACTTCGGCGGGGATCCTGACAACTTCACTTATCCGCGCTGGAATCTCGACGCTGCGCTGCTCCGCGCCTACGAGAACGACCAGCCCTACGCGGCGAAGAATTATTTCCGTTTCAGCAAGTCCGGTCCCGAGGAAAATGAGCTGTTGTTCGTCGTCGGCAATCCAGGCTCGACAGGGCGGCTTCTGACTGTGGCCCAAATGGAGTTTCTGCGCGACATCGGATATCCAACGCAGCTCGGCGCGTACGAACGCGGGCTCGCGGCATATCACGGAGTCGAGCGCGGTGATTCAACGGCCGTGCGGCGGTACCAGAACAATGTCTTCAGTATCGAGAATTCGCGCAAAGCGGTCATGGGATACCGAACCGGCTTGCTCGATTCGGCTTCCATGGGCGCGAAGCGCGCATTCGAAGCAGAATTTCGCGCGCGCATCGCGGCCGATCCGGCAATGCAGGCGAACTACGGCGGCATCTATGAAGCAGTCGCGACTGCGCAGCGCGAGCTTGCAGGCTTTGACGCAGAGCGGCGGTATCGCGGCTTTGGTCTTGGAGTAAACGCCGGCGGATCGAGACTCCTCACGATGAGCTCGCAGCTCGTGCGCCTGACAAAAGAGTCCGCCCTGCCGAGCGCGCAGCGGCTCGCCGCCTACAGAGAGAGCGGCGCTGCCAACATTCGCGTTGCACTTCTGCGTGAACAGCCGATCGACATGGCTTACGAGCGGCTTGCAATCGCCGCGCAGCTGCGTGCGGCCAGGGCCGAGTTGGCGGCCGACGATCCTTTCCTGGTTGCGGCGCTCAGCGGGAAGACGCCCGAACAGGCCGCTGCCGATCTGGTTTCAGGCACTCGTATTGGTGATGTGGCAGTCCGGCGTTCAATCGTTGAGGGCGGGGAAGCAGCGGTCGCATCGTCAACGGACCCGATGATCGTTCTCGCGCGGAAGATCGACCCCCTCAACCGTGAGATGCAGGCTCGCGTCGACAAGCTCAATGCAGTCATCGCGGCGAACAACGAGAAACTCGGGAGGGCTCTGTATGCAGTTTACGGAACATCGCTCCCGCCGGACGCAACATTCACGCTTCGCATCACCGACGGAGTTGCGTCGAGCTACCCGATGAACGGAACAATCGCTCCTTACAAGGTCACCTTTTACGGGATGTACGACCGTTGGGAATCCTTCGACAAGAAATATCCGTTCAAGATTCCGAAGAGGTGGATCGACCATCGCGACCGTCTCGATCTTGCCACGCCGTTCAATTTCGTGTCGACGAATGACATCATCGGTGGGAACTCAGGCAGTCCCATTGTCAACCGTAGATCAGAGGTCGTTGGCGTCGTGTTCGACGGAAACATCGAGAGTATCGCCAATCGTTTTCTGTTTCAGTCGAAAACGGCGCGCACCGTCAGCGTTCATTCATCCGCCATTCTCGAGACGCTGATCAAGATGTACCAGGCCAACCGGATCGCCGACGAGCTGCTTGGCAAATAGGTCTGCTTGCCGAGTTCAGCTCTGGCGCCAGATCCTAGAGCGGTTTACCGCATGAAGAAGTAGTAGGCGACCGCGGCGATGAGCAGTCCCACGAGAATGAGCGTCCCTGCGGCGCTCTTTTCTTTTGGAGCAGATGACTTGCTCCCGCCAAGAATCGGGCTCTTGATCGTGTCGCGCTTCGTCATGACGTCGGGATCGTGCCCGGCCGGACTCGCGATATCGACAATCGAGACGCCGAGGGGGAGACGGCCGCGGCGGAACGTGAATTCGGCGGAGCCGACCTCGATGCGATCGCCGTCGGTCAACTTGATGGGTGTCGTCACTGGCGCGCCATTGTGCCGCGTGACTGTCGCACCGACCGCGTGAACGAAATACCCGTCACCGTCGGCGCGTACCTCGGCGTGTGACCGGGAAACGGTAGGCTCGCGGACGACGATATTGCTGCTCGCATCGCGACCGATGGTGAACGCTGCATCCGAGAGGGGATAGGCCCTCCGCTCAAATTCGTATACGAGGTACGGAGCCTCGTTCATGATGTCGTCGTTCATCCTATCCATTGAAACCGGTTCTTGCGAGATTCTAGAGTGTGCGAAATATGCACCAATCGAACCCTGACTCAGAGGAATTTAATGGCTACGAAACTGGACAAGGTTCTC
>JBDTNA010000478.1:0-2608 GCA_039933985.1 Gemmatimonadales bacterium
CTCTCGAATGCAACGAGTCACGCCGGCCGTCGATCGAACAGTTGCCGTTTTTCCCTGCGCGATTCGGTGGCGATCGCGTGCCGTACCATCAGATTCAATGTTCGATGAGCTGACATCGCGCACGTGTGAATTCGCTCGGGGTGCTCTCTGAAGATCTGCAACGAGTGCGATCACTTCGGGATCGGGCCCGCTCCCTAGCTCGGTGCGAACGAGAGACTCGTGTGCGCGCGCGTGGACCAGCGCGGCCGGTGCATCTCCTGAAGCGGCGAGAGATCGCATGAGTCCAAGCGCTGCGCGTCCGCTCAGTGGGTCCTGATCGGCGAGCTGCCGCCACCATTTTATCGACTGTGCATGATCGCTTCGTTCGGTGGCTTCGCCGGCGAGCCGAAGAAGCGCGTCTGCGAACGCAGTCGCGAAACGAGAACGCTCCGCTGCGGCCCACTCGTCAAACTCGGACGAGTCGGTAAGGTGAAAGCCGTCGAGGAACGGGCCCTTATAAAGACCGACCGCGCGCTCGAACGAACCGGCTGTGATCGCGGTCTCGAACTCCATCAGATCGGACGAGACGATGACGGGATTCAGGACAAGGGGATCACTGCCGATGAAAACGTTTTCGCCGGCCTGCTGGCGCAAATAGTAGAGAAGCTGATGCAGCGAATGGCGCGCGGAGTCGGTGGTGCTTTCGGGACTTAGCCAGGCAATCAGCTTGTCGCGAGACACCCCTCGATCGCGGGCAGCTGCAACGAGTGCAAGAAGCGCCAGGCGACGGCGCTGTTGCCGCACGACCGTCCCCGTTGGTGCCACGAGGGACAGGCCGCCAAGGGTGAGCAGCCTGAATGAGCTGCCCGCGTGAGTCTCCCGAGAGGACGACATGAGGGGTGAGGACGATAGTACGCGACAATATCGTACTCGGCAACCAGGATTCCGCCCGCACGATGGCCGGTGGAGCAGATGCGTTGCCACTTCAGCGGAGAAAACAATGCACGTTCGAATGCAGAAGTCGACAATCGCCCTCGCCGCGTTCGCGGCTGTTGCCTGCGCAGAACCTGTGACATCAACCGCGCCGACTCCTCCGAGTCAGGTCAGCGCTTCGGCCGTCAAGTTCTGGGATGTCGGATCGAGTGTGAAGTGGAACAGGAGAGCCGTCGCGCTATTCAAGGCACGCGGCGGACCTACGGGCCGAATCATGGCGTACCTCTCACTGGCGCAGTATCGCGCTGTCCTCGCCGCACAGGACGGGAAGCAGGGCTCGATGCATCCGTCACCCGCGGCTGCCGCCGCCGGCGCATCAGCTGCACTTCTTGTCCGTTTCTATCCCCTCGATTCTGCGACCTTGGAGGCGGAGCTCGACGCGCAGAGCGCGCAAACGCCATGGCCCGGCGAGAAAAACAAAGACTGGGACGCAGGCGAAGCGATTGGCCGGTCAATCGGCGCAGCAACTCTGGCCTTCGCGGCAACCGACAATGTAGGCGCGACTAATCCCGGCACTCCGCCGGTGGGACCTGGATATTGGAGCAGCGCTACACCTACGGTGCGAGGCAACTTCGGCGCGCGGCCATTCTTCATCAGTGCGAACGAAGTGATCCTGCCGCCTCCTCCCGCATTTGGATCTCCCGCCTATCTGACAGCCCTTGCCGAAGTACGAAATGCATCCGACAATCGCACGCCGGCACAGCTCGCGATCTCCCAGAAATGGGCGCCGTTCGGAGGGATCGTGTACAACCTTGTGATTGGCGACCTGATCGAAAAACATCACGTGTCGGAAGTCGACGCTGCTCGCACCTATGCATACGCGAACACTGCGGCATTCGACGCGATCGTTGCCTGTTTCGAGAACAAGTTCAGATACTGGTTCATTCGTCCATCGAAGGCGGATGTGGCGATCACGACGCCCATCGGGCTCCCGAATCACCCATCCTATCCTTCGGCGCACTCGTGTGAATCGGGAGCGTTCAACATCGTTCTCTCAGATGCTTTCCCGACCGAGATCACGATGCTCGCGGGGCTCGAGCAGGAAGCCGCGGACTCCCGCCTGCTCGCAGGACTGCACTATCGCTTTGACAACGAAGCGGGAAACTCGCTCGGCCATACGGTCGGACTGCTCGCGCTGGCCCGAAGGGGACTCGAATAATCGGCCGCGTGGGGCGACGGATCGCTTGGGTTACGGTGATCCGTCGTTGCGGTCAGGCCGATGCGGCGGCTGTGAAAAGATCGATCTGCGGGGGACGCTGCGGGAGGCCGAGGGTCTGCATTACCGTCGGGATCCAGCCGTCGCGATCCATCGGATCGAGCGGCATGACGCTCACGTTGAATTCATCGATAAGCCTGTCGATCACCGAGTCGATCTGCATCTGAAACGACTGGCTCACCGCGCGTGTTCCGTCGAACGATGGCGCATCCATTACAGGAACCTTGAAGAGCGCGTCGTAGCCGCGAATCCAGGAATCGACGAGCGGATCCAGGTCGGGCCTTCGACCGATCCGCGCGACGAGATACGCGTAGTTGTCGAGCACCGACCGATCGCAGATCACGACTTCGTACATCGCTCCCGCCGCAAGCTCTTCCGCCACCTGCGTGTGAAGAATCCACGACTGCGCGTCGATCGTGG
>JBDTNA010000479.1:0-2607 GCA_039933985.1 Gemmatimonadales bacterium
GGAATTTTTCGCGGAACTTGATCTTCGCATTGATCAAGTCGCGCATGTCGCCGCGGCGCGCATCGGCGAGAATGCTGCGGTTGCCGAGCGCTCGCGCGCCCCACTCCATTTTTCCCTGATACCAGCCGATGACGTTGCCCTCGGAAATCAGGCGCGCGGTCTCACGGCAGACGTCTTCCTCGTTGTCGTAGCGCGTTGATTCGTAGCGCCACGCTTCGTCATTGCGAGCGTTCACGATCGGCGTGACGTCGGCGTGAGGATATTCGGTGCCCCAATAACCATGCTCCATCACGAAGCCGCGCGGTTTCTCGAGTATCTGATTCCACACCTGGTATGCTGCGCCCAATGCGGTTCCGTTGTCGCCAGCCGCCGGCTGGATGTAGACATCGGTGAAGGGTGTCTCGTCCCGGACCTTGCCGTTGGCGACACTGTTCATCGCGCAGCCGCCGGCGAGGCACAGTCGCGGATTCTTTGTCTTTTCCCAGAGATTGTTGAGGACATGAAACGCGCATTCCTCGTACACCGCCTGAAGCGACCGTGCGACATCCTCATGGTGCGACGTCAGCGGCTCGCCCTTCGCGCGAGCGGGGCCGAGCAACCCGTCGAGTGCATCGGTATACAACGGACCCATCGTGGGAATTCCGCCTTCCCATTCCATTGAAACGCCTTCGTCCCAGTGGCGGAAATACTTTCGCGTGAGCTCGAAGTTTCCGTTGCTGGTGAGCGTTATCAGCTTGCGCAGCTCAGCGACGTGTGTCGGCGAACCGTAGGGCGCGAGGCCCATCACCTTGAACTCATCGCCGTAGTTCGGGAAACCAAGGTGCTGCGTCACGGCGGTGTAGAGGACTCCGAGCGAATGCGGGTACGACACTTTCGAGAGCAGCTCGATCTTGTTGCCGTGACCGACCGCGGTAGATGTAGATACGTAGTCTCCGAATCCGTCGATGGCGCAAATGGCCGCGTCATCGAACGGCGAAACGAAGAATGCGCTGGCGAGGTGTGAGGGGTGGTGCTCCACGAAATGGACGCGTGGAAGCTTCGCTCTCTCGATGCCGAGTGCCGCGGCGAGCTCTTCGCTGACGTCGTGCACCTTCCTCAGATTTCTGGTGCGATTGACGATATTGGATACCTTCATCCGATTCGTCACGGCGAAAGCCGCTTTGCGCAGCAGGTTGGCTTTCGGATCTCGGCTGATCGCGACGTGAGAAATCTGCGAGCCGGTAATTCCTCCGATCTCGAGCACTTTGGAGATGGCCTCTGTGGGAAAGCCGGCCCAGTGCTTGATTCGGCGAAACCGCTCTTCTTCGACTGCCACCACAAGCTCACCGTCGCTGAGAAGCACGGCAGAGCCGTCGGCGTGGTAAGCGTTTATTCCTAGGATGTACATTACTTCAGAGTCTCGAGGGAGAGGAATGCTGGACGGGAATTTAATCACGTGAGTAATTGACGCGACTCCGCATGCCAGTAGTGACAAATCAGGCAACCAACGCCGATCGAATCCAGGTTGTTGACGCCCTGCGGGGTTTGGCTGCAACGGCTGTAGCGACGTTTCATTTCACGAACGGCAACCCGAGATTCCTGCACGAGGGAATTCTTCACTCCGTCGGCAGAAATGGATGGGCGGGAGTGGAAGTGTTCTTTGTCATTTCGGGTTTCATCATTCCGTGGTCATTGCGCCGCTCGGGCTATCGGCTGGGCAACTTCGGGGCGTTCCTGACGAGGAGGATAGTCAGGCTCGACCCCCCCTATCTCGTCGCGGTGCTCACGGTCGTGCTCCTTGGATTCTTGTCCTCGAAGGCTCCCGGCTTTGCGGGTGCGCCCTTCGTTTTTTCGTGGGCCCGATTGTTTCTCCACGTCGGCTACCTGAACGGATTCGCGCACGTACCATGGTTTGATATCGTTTACTGGACGCTGGCGATCGAGCTTCAGTTCTATCTGCTGATCGGCTTGATCTTCCCGCTTATCGCGAGTGAACGCTCACTGACCGCGACATTGGTGCTCGCCCTGCTCGGCGGATCCGCTTTTCTGTTGAAGAACGATGTCTTTCTTCCTGCCTGGTTCTTTCCGTTTCTAATTGGAATCAGCGTCTTTCGGCTGCGGAGCGGGCTGATGTCGGCTCCTTTCTTCCTCGCTCATGCGGCGCTCCTTTCGGTCGGAACGTATTTCACGCTTGGGGCCATTCCTCTGGCAGCGTGCCTCATTGCTGCTGCAGCGATCAGCTGGATCCATTTTCGGGTGTATCGCCCGTTCCTCGTCCTCGGCTCTCTCTCATACCCACTGTATCTTGTGCACGTGCCAATCGGCGGCAGGGTCATCAATCTCGCATCGCGACTGGATAGTGGCGGATTCGGTAAGCTGCTTCAGGTTTTCGCCGCATTTGCAGTCTCACTCAGCGCGGCGTACGTGCTTCATCGTTTTGTCGAGGTTCCCGCCCAACGCTGGTCACGCAATGTTCGCTGGGGACGCGCGCGCATCCCGCGCGCGGCTCCACTAAACCCGGCACAGCCAACACCGAATCAAGATTGAAAGTTTTCCTTGCCGGCACGAGCCTGATGACGGCGTACGGGGGTCCGGCTTACTCTGTCTCGCGTCTTGCGAAAGCACTGG
>JBDTNA010000480.1:0-2604 GCA_039933985.1 Gemmatimonadales bacterium
GAATCATCGTGATGACGAAGCGTCCCGCGACCGTTCACGAACAGTTCGTGCTTCCACCCGATCGGCCGCGTGGCCCAGCCGCTCGAAGGCTTCCCGAAGCTCGTGAGATCGCCCGCCGAATCTGGGATCTCGTGATGAGCGACATCGCCGGACCGGAATCGAGCGAAACATGAGCCCCGCAGCGAGGCGAGCGTGGCCTCTTCCGGCTCCGGTGATCTCGATCACGCTGGCAATTGGGGCAGTGAGTTTCTGGGAGATACTCTCCCAGGTCGGATTTATTTCACCGCTGCTCGCTCCCGCGCCGACGGCGATTCTCCGCGCATTGATTGCGGAGTTCGCGTCCGGTGAAATCGGCCCTCACATACTGATCACGCTCTATCGCGTGATCTCGGGAATTCTGATTGGCGGCTCGGCGGGTCTCGTGATGGGACTGTTGATGGGAACGTCGCGGCGCTTGCGTGACATCGCCGATCCATTCGTGGCTGCAATCCATCCGATCCCGAAGATTGCGATCCTTCCCGTCGTGATGGCACTGCTTGGGATCGGCGACCGCTCGCGAATCGCCGTGATATCACTCGCTGTTTTCTTTCCGATGATGATCAACACGATGAACGGCGTGCTTCAGATAAGTCAAACGCATCTCGACGTCGCGAGAAACTACGGTGCGACGGGGATGAAGCTGTTCAGGCGCGTAGTGCTGCCGGCGAGTCTTCCGATGGTGCTCAGCGGACTTCGCATCGCGGTGAATCTCGCACTGCTGATCACGATCTCCGTCGAGATTGCCGGTGCCACGAAAGGACTGGGCGCTCTGATCTGGATTTCGTGGGAAGTGATGCGCATAGAAGTCCTCTACGCATCACTGCTCGTTATCATGGCGCTGGGAATTTCTGCCAATATGCTGGTGCGATTCATCTCGGACGCGGTAGCACCGTGGTCTCAGGACCGCCGGCGATAGCTCGATCAGCGAAGCGGCACCTCCCACTGCAGATCCGCGGCGTGCATCGTCGTGCTCGAGTTGAAGTAGATACGCTGGCCTGGACGGTGTGAGTGGATGTGAATGTTTCCGTCCCAGTCGAGCAGCCGGAACACCAGGCTTTGCGCTCGCGGCGCCGTATCGGTTCCGGTCGAATCGACATCCGACAAGTAAAACGACATGTCGCCGAGTGAATCGAAGCCGGAATAGGCATGCCGGCGCTGGCGGTCGTCGGCGGTGCATCCGCGAGCGTCAGAGTAGCACGTCGAATTCTGATCGAGCCGCAAGCCGCCGTCCTGGCCGAGTGAGAGTGTTCCTGTGTGTCGGTGCTGTGAATCGGCGCGCTGGGGATCCTTCAGCGTTTCGTTTGAAATGAGTCTCAGGGCGGCGGCGTTCGGTGCGTGGACGGTGAGCGCGTAGTCGGTTCCGGTCTCGGGCGCGCCGCCCACTGACAGTCGTCCGTTGACGATAAGGTCGCCGTCGATCACCTCCGGCCCGTCAGCACGAGGCATGCGGGCGATGACATGGCGGGCGAGCTCATCGTAGTCCAGCGGAGGCGGCGCTATCTTTACATAGACGGTATCCACGGTGTGCGCTGGTTTCGGGGCCGGGGTCGCTCCGCGAATGAGGAACGGCGATGCGCCGGCGGCGATGATGAACGTCAGCAGGGATTCGGTAAATCTCATGGCTTCTATCTCGATGGCTCGATGGTTTCTCGAAGGATAGCGAAAGGGATGCGAAGAATCGGCCAGCTGATTCCGGCACTTGTTCTCATCGCGTGCGGACCCGAGGCCGGTCCGATTGTTCCCGAGCGTGGGCCGGTCAACATCTTCACCGGGACGTTCACCCTTGTTACGCTCGATGGTGTAGCCCTGCCCTCGACGTTCCCGCCGGCCGGGGCCCCGGTGGAAATAACGAGCGGATCGATTACGCTCAAGCCGGACCTGACTTTTGTCCTGATCGATCGGCTTCGGAATGTTCCAGGTCCCGGGGTAAGCGCCGAGGAGAGCGGTGGTACCTATCAGTTCAGCGATACCGACATCGCCCTGATCTTTCAGAATCGAGTCATCACAGGCGGGATCAACGGCGACAACCTGACCGTGCATCGCGGAGCGGCGAGTTTCGTGTATCGCCGTTAAAAGACTGCGCCGCGAAAGTTATTTCGCGGCGCAGTAAGAGTATCAATTCTGCTGCTTTCGCCGTCGCAGCCAGAAGGCTCGAACTCTTTACGGGAGCATCGTGAATGCCCCGGCGACCGCCGCCGCCGCGGCTACCCGTGCCTTCGCGTCCGCGCACTGCCTCGCCGTCCACTCATCGGCCTTGCACAGATCCGCGCCAGAAATCTTACCCTGCGAGAGCTTGGCATTCGCGGAATAAGGAGAGGTGGCCAGTGCCCAGAATAGCATCAGCGCGCGGGCATCTGCTTCATCTTTGGACTCGAGCATTGCACGAACGCTGAAGGGCTCCCTGGCTTCCGTCTCGAGCTTCGCGTATTCCTCGGGCGTCATTGGGTAATGCGTTTTCCCATTCACCACTTGCGGCAGGCCTTGGTTCGGAATGCAGGAAACGCGCTTGGGCCATTGATGCGAAAGGTACTGAATGCGCGAAATCATGTCCGCCGGGCCGGTGGC
>JBDTNA010000481.1:0-2596 GCA_039933985.1 Gemmatimonadales bacterium
GTCTCCGGCTTTGGAGAGTGGCGGAAGAATATTGATTTCCCCTGACCGCGAGACTTCGACATTCATGAAGATGTTGAGCGTCGTTGGAATCTCATCGGGCTCGATTCCATACGGAGCGAGAGCGAGGCTCAGGTTCTCCAGGCAGCTGGGATGATGGTCTTGAGTACCGTAAATGATTTTGAAAGTGTCGGGACTGCATGGCGTCAGCAGGAAGTCGTGGCGGCCGACCATGTCTTCAACGATCGTCCACATCGGATTGCTGCGATTGGAATACAGCACGTGTCCAACGCTCGGATAGATCGTATTCGCGTAGTCGATCGTCCGGCCCGACGAGAGCCATTCCTTCAGATCGGTTCGGGAAAAGGAGATGAGATCCGAAACCTGTTCTCCTTTCGGATCGGTAACGCGAAGCAGCTGGCCGCGGGATATCTCCAGCGCCGTACCAGTTTGCGAATCGAGATGCTTTCGGTCCACGAGGTTCATGGAGCTTTCCTGTGAAAGGGGCAGGCCCAATCGTCTTCCACCTTCCGTCCTGAATACTGGCGCGCTTCAGAGCTTGAACCAAAATCCGCGAGGTTCGGATTCAAATCGCCCTGCAGAGCGATGTCCCGCGCACGAGTGGCGGATTTCAACGGCTCGAATCGCCCGTCGTCCCGAAGCTGAGTAAACTGCGAGCGAGGATTGAAGACGAGTGTCGGCATCTCGAAACGCCGCGCGATTCGGGAACTCGCCGGATGAAGGCCGATGATGAAGAAGGCGCGTCCGCCGAAGCTGAATGAAAAGTCGGGATCAGCGGGATCGTCGCTCGCGTCGCGTGCCCACTGTCCAGCGTGGACGTCGTGTTCATGCAGTGACTGCAGCTCTTTCCACATCGACGTCTCGAACGATATCTCGGTTTCCGGCGGTTGGTCTGGAAACATCGCAGCGAACGCCGTCAATCCTTTTGTGTTGTTGTCGAAAGATTCGTTGAATTCTCCCAGGTCCGTCGCGAGTCGTTCAGCTTCGGCCGCGGACCCCAGCGAGCCATAGAGTCCCACGCGGCAGCCGCCCTGCCGAAGCGCTCCCTTTGCACCGAGGCATGGGAACGACGGATCGCGGATGAACGCTGCGAATGCCCGCTGTGCGCGAGACACGTTCACAGGAACATGTTCCTGATCCAGTTGGGACTGAATCTCACATCGAGCCACCCGGGATTGAACTCGAGTTTAACGCCGCGAGTATCGGCGCTGATGCCAAGGTCCTGCAGCTGACGAAGAGGCGTCGCCTCCGTGCTGTACGGCAGGACGTGACCCTTCATCATCGGTGAATTTGCGCCGCGGTTCGGTGCTTCACGAAGCGCGGCGACATTCGACGACGCAAGCTCCTGCCATGCAGCGAGGCTATCGTTCCACCGGATTCGCTGTGAATTGTCCGTCGACATTCCGAGATGCTCGGCCCATAGACGCGTTCGAAGGTCGGCAACACTTCCTCGGGAAAGTGATTCTCGTGAATCCCGGATAATCGCGGCGACGTCGAAGTTTCTGATGTCACGAAAAAGCCGTCGAGCAACTCGTCCGGTGAAATCGTCGCCGTATGAATCGAGAGACACTCCGTCGAGATTCGCGCTTCCGACAATGGCCACACGGTCGTCGATCGTTACGACCTTGCTGTGAACGAAAATCTGGTTCAGCGACACGCGGTGGTCTGCGCCTCGAGCCGAAGACCATAGGCTGAATACTCCGGTGCGCGGATGATCGAGCAGGCCGGACTCGGAGAGCCTGGCGTTCTGCCACCGTTGATACGCGGTGATATCCGGGTTCTGATTCAGAACCATCACTATTTGGAGGCGACGGCTGCGCTCGAGGGCGGCCGCGAGCTCTGCAACGATTCTGCGGGAGCTCAGATACTGGTGCTCGATGTAGATGAGGTCTTCCGCCGTGCGAATCGCCGCGACGAGGCAGTCGAGTATCTCAGTTGCGCCTTCTCTTCTTTTTGCGGACCGGCGTTTTGGAATTGTCGAGACGATCTGCACACGGTTCGTCGTTGCCGTGGACTCTGCCATCGGACTGGCGAGCGTCTGATCATCGGCTCGGCCATCCCTGGCGACCGAACAGTCCCACATCTCGGCGAAAACATTCTGAAGCTCGGCAACTGCTGCCCCTGCAAGGCTCACCGACACGTCATGCAAAGGTCGGCCGGCTAACTCGCGCGTTGGTCGGGTCGCGTCGACCGGAATGTGCGCACTGTCGTCGAGGTAGTCGTTGACGAAAGGAGATCCCATCAGGAAGGCCTCGGATCCGTCGACGATTACAATCTTCGCGTGGAGAAGCTGTGGAAATGCGCTGATTCCCCGAACCTGTACTCGCGACGAAGTTCGAGCGGCCTTCTGGAGAAAACGACTCAGCGGCCTGGCGGTGTTCAACAGGACACTCGTGTTCAGCATCACACGCACGGAAACCTGTCGTTCGTCTGCGGCCTCGAAATAACGGCGGTCAGATAGGCCGATTGGGTGCGTTCAGCAAAGCCGTGCAGCACCATCGCATCGATAATGCGTGTGAGCGGAAGTGTAATGAAAAATCTCCTTGGAAGCGGGGACAGTTCCCAAATCCAAGGATTT
>JBDTNA010000482.1:0-2596 GCA_039933985.1 Gemmatimonadales bacterium
GTAAGGCAGGCGCTCTAACCAACTGAGCTACTCGCCCGGTGCAGAAACCGAGCCGCGCCCTATTTCAGAATGGCGACAGGCACGAGCACGCAGTATCCAAGCACGAGCAACACTGGGGCAATGGTAGTGCCGCCACGCGCGAGATCTGCGAATCCGATTGTAATTGTTGCGAGCGCGGCGACCCAAAGCGCGATCGACCTCGTGCGCGATCCGGCGCGCGCCTCCGTTGACGATCCCTTTGCCGCTTCGGTTTGAGCCATTACGCGGTAGTGTAGAGGAGCGGGAAAACCGTGTCAAGCGCGTTTGCCCTCTAGGAGTTAGGCCTCATTGTTTCTTAATGTTTGGCCCTAGCTGAAGCTCGGTGGCTCCTTTCCGTCGCGCGCGAGTCTGATCGCGGCCGCGCAACGCTTTCCCCACGCGCTGAAACGGTTCGCGGTGTTGCCGCCGCGCCACACATTCTCTGCTTCCTGAAGCTCGCCGGCCGTCCAGAAAGTGCGCCCGAGCTCGTAGTATGCCTCAATGAAATTTGGCGCGAGTGAAAGCGTACGGCGAAAATAGCGCTCGGCCTCGATGACATCTCGCTGCTGGCTATACAGCAATCCCAGGTAGAAGCCGGCGTAAAGCGTAGCCTTCGCATCCCGCGTCTGCGTCTCCGCGACCGTCAGATGCTGATGAGCTTCGCGAATCAACCCCTTCCTCATGCAGACGTAGCCAAGGCTCGCGCGAGCGAGACCGTTTGCGGCATCCTGGCCGAGGACGTGATCGAGAATGGCCAGCGCTTCGTCGAATCTTCCCTGCCGCATGATCGCCCACCCGAGGAGCGTACGCGTGCGATCTTCACTCGGCGCGAGACGAAGTGCCTGCTGAAGTGATTCTTCCGCGGCGGCAAAATCGCCGTGAGCGATGTGATGCCATCCCTTTTCGGCAAATGTCGAGGCGCCGAGATGGTCCTCACGCGGTGGCGGCTTCACAAAAATGGAGGCGCGGGAGGGCGTCACGCGACTGCTCGCCTCAGCGAGAGCAGATCGACGACTGCCGATCCTACGAGCCGTGGAGCGACAACTCTGTCGGCTCCAGCGGCTGCGAGCGCGGCACGGGGCATACCATATATGATCGAGCTCGCCCGGTCCTGAACGATTGCGCCGCCGCCCGCGGCTCTCACGGCGCGGAGACCCTCCGACCCGTCGCGACCCATGCCGGTGAGCACGACGCCCACGAGACTGCCGCCGAAAACCTTCGCCCCGCTCATGAAAAGTGGATCGGCAGATGGACGCACGCCGCAGATGGCCGGGCCATCGTCGGTTTTCACGACGACTCTCCCCCGATGCGATACGACGGTCATGTGCCGGTTGCCGGGTGCCAGATAAATGTGCCCGCTCAATATCGGATCGCCGTGTCGGGCGACGGCGACTGGCAGCGGTCCCAATTGCGACAGCCGGCGGGCGAGCGACTGGAGAAACTCCCCGGGCATGTGCTGCACAACGAGAACCGCCGCGCTGAAGCCTTCGGGCATGTGGGCGACGACTTCGGAGAGCGCTTTCGGACCACCCGTCGAAGCGGCGATCACGACGGCTGAAGCGGCAGGATCAGATCGTCTCGAATCTTCGCGCGGCGGAGGCTCCGGCCGTTCGATGCGGAGCGGTGCCGGTGCATGGGGTACGCGCACCATCGCGGCGGCGTTCAGCGCGCGAATGAGCTCGGTCCGCACGCCTGTCAGATCGATGCTGACGGGTCCGGACGGCTTGCGGACAAATTCGACGGCACCAAGCTCGAGCGCGCGAATGGTGAGCGAATTGTCCGAGTCTGACCCTGCTGCACTGAGCATGACGACGGGACGCGGCATCTCAGTCATGATCTGACCGAGCGCGGCCAGACCGTCGATGCCCGGCATCTCGATGTCTAGCGTTACGATATCGGGCCGCAGAAGGCGGACTTTTGCGAGCGCATCCGTCCCGTCCCGCGCCGTTCCAACAACGAGGAACTCCGGGCGTGACTCTACAATCTCGGTGATGAGGCGACGCATGAATGCGCTGTCGTCCACCACCAGCACTCGCTTCGTTTGACGCAAGGAACCAGACCTGTGATCAGCGTTACAGCCTGCGGTAAATGCGCTCCCGGGCGCTCACCGGTGCGAAGACTTCACGAGATTTTCCGAGGAGTGTCTCCACCTTACCTAAGACGAGGAAACCACCCGGCAGCAACAGGTCGTGAAAATGCTCGAAAAGACGCTCCTGAGTCTCCCTGGTGAAGTAGATGATGACGTTTCGGCATACGATCATGTGGAGCCGTCCGCCCGGCCCCGCGCCGTCGAGTAAATCGCGGCGCTCGAACGACACGAGATTCCGGATTTCCGGAGACACAGAGAACAATCCATTCTCGAGCGGAAAATATTTTTCACGAACCGCGGGGGCGGTATCCACGAATGCGGCGTCAGTGTAGCGACCCCTGCTCGCGCTCGAGACTGCCTCCTGATCGACATCGGTTCCAATGATGCGAAGCTTGTTCAGCCTGGACTCATCGCCGGTGAGCAGCGCATGCTCTCGGCAGAGGACCGCCAGCGAGTACGGCTCTTCACCTGTCGCGCAGCCGGCGCTCC
>JBDTNA010000483.1:0-2583 GCA_039933985.1 Gemmatimonadales bacterium
GTGACAGCTCGAGAGTCCGCGCTTCTCCAGATACTGCTGGTGATAGTCTTCGGCCATGTAGAACTCCGTCGCGGGTGTGATTTCCGTCACGATCGGACGACGATAGCGTCCACTGCGTTCACGCTCTTCCTTCGACGCAATCGCGGTTTCTTTCTGCTTGTCGCCGTGATAGAAGATTGCCGATCGATACTGCGTGCCAACATCAGGTCCCTGGCGATTCAAGGTTGTGGGATCGTGGTTCTCCCAGAAAACCGTCAGCATGTCATCGTAGCTGACACGCGCGGGATCGTATGTAACCTGCACAACTTCCGCGTGTCCTGTGCGACCACTGCACACATCGTGATACGTCGGATTCTGGAGTGTCCCGCCAAGGTATCCGACTTCCGTCGAGATGACTCCCGGAATCTGGCGATAGGCCGCCTCCACTCCCCAGAAGCATCCTGCTCCGAACGTTGCTTTCTCTTCCTTCACGGCGCTCGCGCCGTTGTTGTTGTCCGTCATGACCTCTCCTGCATTGGTTGAACTACAGGATCAACATCGAAAATCACGGATCCGAGTTCCCAGACACACAGGAATCGGTTGCGAGGTTCGCCCTCGGATCTCCCAACTGTACTTCTGGGATCTCGCATCCGCGCCTTTCGATGTTGATTCTCTCTGCTTGTTATACGTCATCAGGCCCGTTCATGTATCTAGCCAGCATCTGGTGAAAATGGTGCGTTCCCACCTCGCGCCGGGCGGAGAATCGGCCGCGATCGTACAGGCGTGAGCTGACGCCGCGCTGCACCGATTCGACCACCTCTTCATCCTCCATCTCGACCTTGTGAAGATCGCCGCCAACACCCTGCTCACGAAGCGATTCGTTCCACACGTACGACACGAACGACACACGCGTACGAGCCGGTCCGAGAGGATTAACCAGGTTCACCGACAGTCCCCACGGATAGAAGTTCAGCATGATGTTCGGGAACAACCAGAAGTAGAACGCAGCGACGCGCTTTCCAAAATCTGGATGTCCCTCGGGCAGATCAAAAACCGGCTCGCCCGGGCGCGCGATTCCCATCTGCAGCGAGCCATGCGGAAACACTTCCGTATAGTATGAATTGTAATCGAGCTGCTCGGAGAGTCCTGCGTGCACGTACGGGATGTGGAACTCTTCGAGATAGTTGTCGCAGTAGAGCGCCCAGTTCGCTCCGATGAGATAGTCGCGCGATGTCTTTGCGTCGCGTCGAAATTCATCGAGCGGCATCCACGACACCCGATCGTTCACCGGCTCCATCCATTCGGCGAAGCTCACCGCGGGCGACAGCGACGTGAAGAGCAGCGGTCCCCATTTCTCGAGTGGCAGCTTCGGAAGACAATCGGCAGCCGTCGGAAAATTTTTGGTTTGATCGAACTCCGGCATCGACGCGAATGTGCCATCGAGACCGAATCGGCGACCGTGATATCGGCAGCGCAGACTCTTGAGATGGCCTTCGCCTTCGACAACCAGCGCGCCCCGGTGTGTGCAGACATTCGAGAGACATCGCAGCTCCGCGTCATCGTCGGATGTAATTACGAGGGGCTCGCCGAGGCAGCCGTCGAGCAGCGTGAAGGGGAGGACGTGGCCGGGGGCTTTGACGCGGGCCGAATCGGCGGCGTACTGCCACGATCGGGCAAATACGCGATCCTGCTGAATGGCGTAGTATCCGGGGTCGGAATAGACCTTCGCGGGGAGGGTGAACGACGCGCTGATGTCCGCGTCGATCTCGATTCGGGGAGGGGACTTTGAGGTCATGGGGGCTAGCTGGAGATTACCCTTTCGGCGCGAAACTTCCAGACCGTGGGATCGTAGGATAACCCATCAGGAGGGTTTCATGATTTTCAGCACAATTGCGTTTCTTATCGCTGCGGTTGTTTCGGTGTTCGGATATAGCGCTTCAAAGAAGTTCGTCCGCGACAGGCTGCGCTTCGTCGAAGGCGCGCACAAGGTTACGACGCCTATTATCGCCGGAATCGGCGCCTATCTCATCGCGATGATCGCGGTCGGGTTGCTGCCGATCGTTGGCCTCGGCACCGCGATCGCGTTCGGTTTGAGTGTGGCCCTTGGGGCCGCAGCCGGATCGCGCGAAGTGAAGAGCGGAAACCTTCCATACCTCAGCTCCGGCGGCTGACCGGGACGAAGCGATTTGGGTCAGGGTCATTCCAGCTCTGACCCAAAGCGACCAGTGGGAACGTCGAAAGACACGGATCCCAGATCCCCGAAGCACAGTTACCGGATGCGAGGATAAATTCTCGGATCCAATCCCTATGCCTCTCAGATCCGGGATCCGTGATTTTCGATGTTGTTCAAGTCAAATAGCGATTCCCTCGCAATAAGAATTACCAAGGGCCGCAATGCGCCCGCCGTCCTGACCTGCACCCGTCCGGACGGCACTTCGACGTGGGTGAAAGTCGGCGACTATTTCCCGACCCACGACATGACTCACTTCGTCGTGGAGACCACGCTTCAGATCCCGAACGCCTTCTACAGCCTCGTCCTGGACGGTTGGGACATAACCGCGTTTGCGGTAAAAGGATCCTCGAAAAGGGTTCCACCGCAGGCGA
>JBDTNA010000484.1:0-2574 GCA_039933985.1 Gemmatimonadales bacterium
CAAATGCAATGGCAATCCCGGCTACTATATAGTAGTAGCTGCGAGCATCTTCTCGATCCGCTCGACCAGCTCGTTGAACCTCGGGTGGTCGCGGACGTTGTTAAAGTCAGGATCGTGTCTCAGCCACCGCGCGTTGCGGAAGCCAAGCTCGATGGCGCGCTCGAGATAGTCCAACGCGGCTTCTGTATTGCCGGCATTCGACTCGAAGCATCCGGCGTTCATGACAATGACGGCATTGCCCGGATCCAGCTTTACCGAACGTAAGTGCCATTCCCGTCCTTTTTCGGGGTCGCCGAGGAAAAGAAACGCGCCCGCACCCAGACTGAGCGCGCGTGAATCACTGGGGTTTATCGACAAAGCGTGCTCGGCTGCTTCGATCATGCGGCGTCCCGCAGCCAGCGCCTCGTCGTTTCTGCCGCTGCCGAGGAGCATGTTCATGACGAAAGAGGGCGCCTGATAGTCTTCGGGCCGCAGGGCTTCGGCCTTCCCGAACATCTCAGCCGCTTTTTCGACATCGCCAAGCGTGGCGAGCATGCGTCCGTAGTGATATGCAATGTCGTACGATGTCGGGTCGAGCTCCATCGCACGATCGAATGCTGCCTTCGCATCGTCGAACCGCCCCTGATAAGTATGGACGAGACCGTGAGATGCGTGCGCCTCGGCAAGTGATGGATCGAGCTCGAGAGCGCGTTTCGCTGCGGCTTCGGCCTGCGTCAGCGCTTCCGGGCCGGCACCAAATGATCCGAACTGGGTGTTCATCGCGTCGGCCATGCCCGCGTATGCAAGAGCATAGTTCCGGTCCAGCTCGATCGCGCGGCGGTACATGCCCACGGCTTCGGCCACGGCCTCAGGCCGTCGCTGATGATAAAGCTGCCTGCCGCGAAGGTAGTACTCGTATGCGCGAACATTCCCGGTCGGGGCCTTTCGCACGGGAATGTGCCCACTGCTCAGTACCAGCTCGAGCGCATCGACAATGCGCGACGAGATCTCGTCCTGGATTGCAAATACATCTGCGAGCTCCCGGTCGTACCGGTCGGACCAGATCGCATTGCCGGTTGGAGCTTCGATAAGCTGAACCGTTACGCGCAGATGATTGCCTGCCTTTCGCACACCGCCTTCGAGAATGTGGTCGACCTTGAGCCTGCGTGCGACTTCATCGAGATCGGTTCCTTTCCCTTTGAATGCGAAGCTTGCGGTTCGGGAGGTTATGCGGAGGGCGCCAAGCCGGGTGAGGGAATTGATGAGATCCTCGGTTATTCCATCGGCGAAGAATTCGTTGTCGGGATCCGAGCTCATGTTGGCGAATGGAAGGACGGCGAGTGACGGCTTCTCATCGTCCGTTCGCGTCCGGCTCGCTGGCTGACTGAGTGCAATGCTGAGCTGCCGGGCGAATTCTCCCGCTGTTTCGAACCGTTCGTCCGGCTCGAGTGACATCGCCTTCACGATGGCGTTGTTGAAAGCCGGCGGCATATCAGTGACGAGCTCCCCGAGATCGCGAGGCTTCTGACTGAAGCGCATTGCTATCACGCCCTGCACCGAAGCGGCGGTGAAAGGTGCTGTTCCGCTGGCCATTTCGTAGATGACGCAGGCAAGGCTGTACTGATCACTTCTCCCGTCGAGACTCTGCTCGGCGGTCGCCTGTTCGGGACTCAAGTATGCGGCGGTGCCGACCGAGAGACCTGTTTTAGTCAAGTTGCTTTCGCCGGCGGCAGTGAGCGCCTTGGCGATGCCGAAGTCGAGGATAAGCGGCTCACCTTCGAACAGGATGATGTTATCGGGCTTGATATCACGATGAACCACGCCGTGTGCATGTGCGAAATCGAGCGCGAGGGCGATCCTTCCAGCGAGCCGGACGATCTCGTCGAGTGGTATCTGCTTCCTGCAGTCGATGATTTCGCGAAGCGTCTCTCCCCTGATGAGGGGCATCACATAGTAGAGGATGCCGTCCTGGTCGCCGGAGTCAAAAAGGGGGAGGATGTTCGGATGGCTGAGGCTGGCCGCAGTGTTGATCTCGCGAAGGAAGCGTGCGCGGTCGACTGCGGCAGCGACTTCGGGGTCAAGGATTTTTACGGCGACGCTGCGATTATGCCGCTGGTCGTAAGCTTCATAGACCGCGGCCATCCCGCCGCGCCCGATCTCGCGTCTTATCGTGTAGTTAGTTCCCAGCGAGGCCGGGGGCGGTGTGGAATGCGTCACTGGCAATGGGGTGCGCGGTGGGCTCCTACGGACCCGGCTGAAGTATAGGGGACGTTTTACTGGCTGCAGGAACCTGACCTCGCTGTCACCCTGTGTAATGGAGTGGTCGGCTCAGGACCCGCTATTTTGATAGCGGGGTCAGGGCGTCAATTTCAGCAATAGGAATCAGAGGGAAGAACGTGGCACCGCAATTCATCTATGTAATGAAGGATCTTCGCAAAGTCGTCCCGCCATCGCGGGAGATTCTGCGCGGCATCTGGCTTTCATTCTACCCCGGCGCGAAGATCGGCGTCCTCGGCGGCAACGGCGCGGGCAAGTCGACTCTGCTCAAGATCATGGCAGGTGTCGATCATGATTTTCAGGGTGAGGCGTGGGCGC
>JBDTNA010000485.1:0-2572 GCA_039933985.1 Gemmatimonadales bacterium
CAAAAACCGCCGCCGCCACCACCGCCGCCGCCACCGAGGAAGAGGCCTGCAGCCGGTAACCCGCCTTCCAAACGGTGAGAATGTGGCGTGGCGTCGCCGCATCGTCCTCCAGCTTGCGCCTCAGCTCGGCGATGTGAATGTCCACGGTGCGTGTCATCACTTCGGCCTGGTGTCCCCACACTTCCTTCAGAAGCTCGAGCCGTGAAGCGACAGCTCCGCGCCGCCGGATCAAGGCCAGCAGCAGATCGAACTCCTTCGGCGTCAGTGCGACATCGGCCGCGCCACGCTTCACCGATCGTGCGAGAGTATTTATCGAGACATCGCCGAACTCTTCAACCGCTGAGTCGCCATCGCGCTTTTCACCCGCCTTTGCGCGGCGAAGTATTGCCTGCACACGCGCGAGCAGCTCGGAAAGACTGAACGGCTTCGTGACGTAGTCGTCGGCGCCAAGGCGGAAACCAAAAACCTTGTCGGCTTCCTCGCCGCGCGCGGTGAGAATCAAAACTGGAACATCCTTCCCTTCCGCGCGCAGCTTCTTGAGAATGCTGTATCCGTCCATTCCCGGCAGCATCAGATCGAGTACGACAAGATCCGGATTGCCGGTTCTGGCCAGCTCCAATCCGCGGATTCCATCCTCGGCCGCCTCTACGTCGTAGCCTTCCGACTCGAGACTGCGAGTAAGTCCGAACGCCAGGTTGGCGTTGTCTTCGACGACGAGCACCTTCGTCATACGCCCACCCCCGCTGAATGTCTCGGCAATCCGGCAACGCCGTTGTCTGAGCGGACCGGCTCCCGTGGAAATTCCACGACAAACCGGGCTCCGCCGCCCTCAGCATCCTCGACCCGGCTGCTTCCTTCGTGAAGCCGGACGAGCTCACGAACGATCGAAAGACCAATTCCGCTGCCACCTGCGGCGGATTCGGTTTCACGCGACAATCTCACATAAGGATCCCAGATCTTCTCTCGCTCGCCCTTCGGAACGCCGGGACCCTTGTCTTCGACCTTGATTACAACACGGTCATTAGTCCCCGAAAGTGTCACGTTCACCGTTTGCCCAAGGGGACCGTATTTCACCGCATTGTCGAGCAGATTGAGAACGATCTGCCGCAGCGCGCGCGGATCGACTCGCGAAATGAGCCCAGGCTCGATCGTCGACCGCACCTTCGCACGGCGAACACGAGCCAGGGGCGCGAATGCATCGATGGCTGCTTCCATCTCGCGATCCATCGCCAAAGGCTCGACCGTTACCGTGTTGCGACCATGCTCTGATCTCGCGAAAGCAAGCACGTTCTCGACGAGATACGTGAGACGCTGTGCTTCCTCATCGATGATGCTGAAGGATCTCTCGCGTTCCTGATCGGAGCGGAGTTGTCCATTCCGCAGCAAGTCGGCGAACAGCCTGATCTGCGCGAGCGGAGTGCGAAGCTCGTGCGAGACGCCCGAAACGAAATCGACGCGAAGCTGTGCGAGCTGCTGCTGGCGCCTGAGCTGGATCACTGCAGCAGCAACGAGACCGACGGTCAGCGCAAACAACCCGACGAGAATCGGCAAGCGTGATCGCGGCAAGCCTCCAACCACAAGCTGCGACGCGATGTCCGGCTTGAGCGACACGCCGAGTCTCATTCGACCGAAGCGTTCGTCAAGCGTGTCGACAACGGTGAACTTGTCGGGGAACGCTTTGTTCGTGGACCGATAGACCTCCGCTTCCATGGGTGTCCAGGCTGTAACCGCGAGCACCGAATCGCGAGGTACACCGTGAAGCAGCGACGGGGGAAGCAGCGGAGTTCTTGCGAGGACTGAATCGACGAGCGGCTGCACGAATGTGCGAGCATCGGTTTCGAAGCCGTAGGTCACAAGAAGCTGACCATCGTAGTCTCGCGAGAGAACGAAGCAAACGACGCGGAGTCTCCCATCGACACTGTCAACCGTCGCTACATAGGAATCGTTACTGACGATGATGCCGAGCTGACGAGCGGGATTTCGGTCGGCTGACCCGAATGCCTGCGTGCGAATTGGTGGCGTGCCAAAGCGTCGTGGCGAGCTCAGCACGGTGTCACGAACCCACTTGAGAACTGCGGCCGACGGTTGCTGGCCTGCCACAGTAACCGAGCTGTCACGCCAGTTCAATCTGAAAAAGAACCGCGTTCCAGTGAGGAATTTTGCCGGAGCGGGCGGCTTGAGCGACGCGGCCATGAACTCTTCCGGCGACGGCCACGCTTCAGGATGTGCCGGATCTACCCGCGTCAGCGGCACGATGAACGTCGAGATCATCGCGCTCAACAGCTCCTGACTCGCTTGCTGATTCAGCTGCCAGGCTGCGAAGCGCGCATAGTCGGTAATCGCACGCTCGGCGGCGGCACGATGCGATCGCTCAGCATCGACTGCCTGCCAGCCGAGTATGCCCGTTATGATGAGTGCGAACGCGAGAAGGGCGACGAGCAGAATGGAACGCGGACGGCGCTTCGCGGTGATACGCTGCATCAGCCCGTAACCTCCCTTCTCGAATCCATGCTCAGCGGATCTTGTTTCCTTCGTTGTCCCGCACCTCTACGACGCCAGGGTTGAGCGCGCG
>JBDTNA010000486.1:0-2567 GCA_039933985.1 Gemmatimonadales bacterium
GAAGCGGCGGCGCGATAGGCCCGATGCTGGCGCCGGCTCCGTCGGGATCAATTGCGATGCGGCCGTCCGTCAGCGTGGTGATAGTTCCGCGGTCGCGTCCGTACACGTCGAACTGATACTTGCCGGGTGTGCGTAGCTCTTTGTATCCGCCAAATCGCGCGGTGGACACGAATGGCTGCGCGAACAGCTGGAAGCTCAGTGCAGGCGTCAGCGTCCAGTCGGCGCGGCCGTCGATCGACAGCGTGCGCTGACGCAGCGTCGAAAAAATGTATCGGCTCCCATACGTTTCAGAGGCGAGCGCGTCGCGCACGGTTCGGATGTACTGGGCTCCATCCCGAAGGATCTCGAGCGTGGGGGCTATCGAGATGTCGAGTGCTGATGACGGACGCACTCTCACCAGCGTGGACAGCGATGACTCGATTCCGTTTGCGCCCTTGTCCTCGACCGATCCCTGAAGGCTACCGAGCACCGATCGTCTTCCATCAGTCGAGATTCCTCCTTCAATCTCCCATTGCCGCGGCAGTTGAACGAGTGGACCGCCGCGCGTGTGCTTGTCGCTGAACAATGCGGGCTTGAGCGAGACCTGCCCATTCATGTTCCAGAAGGAACTCAGCGTTGTCGAGTTTGCGAGTCCGATGCGATGATAGAGACCGTTCCCTCCAAAATTCCACGCGTGCTGCGTGAACGCCGTTACCCTCGTGCTTCTGAGTGCGCCCTTCGAGGAATTGCGCTCACCGCCGAACTGAGCCGTGGCTGTCCGCACATCAGAGCGGGAAGCGTATCCGAGGTCGTTGGGCTCATATCCTGGTGTCGTTTCACGAATCTGCGCCGAGCCGAACCACGGCTTGCCCTGGTAGACTATGCCAAGCGCTGCGTCTCTGCCCGAGAGTGATTTGCGATTGGCGTCGAACAATGAGTAATCCTTGTCGGGCCTTTGGAGATAGCGTACGCTGGAGCGCTGAGTTGCCGCGATAGCATCGGTTGTCCCGCCAACTCTGCTTTGAATGAAGTAGCCTCCAACTATCCAGCTACGGTCACGGGTCGATGCCGATCCGTCGACGCCAAAGAGAAGTGCCGAGCTTCGCAGCCTGTCGACGGCATCCCCACTGAGTGACCGGTTCGTCGCTGTCGTCAGAAAGCCGAACGTAGCGCGTCCATCATTGAAGTCTCGTTTCGCCCGCCCGACGAAGTAGTTCGTGAGGGGTTCGACAACCTGGCTCCCCCGATCGCCCGACTCGGCCACAATGCGCGCTTCTTCCTTCTGCGTAACCGCGTTCGCAAATCCAAGGGACCATCCACCACCAAGCTGTCCGCTCAGTTTCGCGGCGCCGAGTATGGTGGTCTGGTCCGGGACTTCGCTCCACGCCGCATTGGGAGACAGCTGCGGCTCTCGACCGATACGACGCCAGTGAATCGGTTGAGAGAACGAGAGCGCCGATCGAACGGGAATCCTTCCGAACTGGAAGATTCCGGATCCTTCCAGGAAGAACGGGCGCTTCTCGGGGAGAAACGTCTCGACCGCGGAAAGATTGATGATTGCAGGATCAACTTCGACTTGACCGAAATCGGGATTGATCGTTCCCGTCAGGGAGAGTGCGGAGCCGAGGCCGAGTCGAAAATCGACGCCGGCCGCGCCCTCGAACCGTTGTCGTCTGGCAAACGGATCTCCCGATGAGATCGGCTGCCTCGCAAGGCTCGACCTAACGTACGGCGTCACCTCGATCGGAGATGGCGGCTGGATCCCTACCACACCGCGCAGGATCCCCATCGCAGACACGAAGCCCGGCATCGAAGGGAGATAAGGGGACCAGAATGTCCACTCATCGCGTCGCGCAACGGCCCGGTAGAAATTGAGACCCCAGGTCTGCTCGCCCGGTGACCCGTGAAAACGCAGCTGCGACAGAGGAATACGATACTCGGCAGTCCAGCCAAGCGAATCGATTCGCGTCGCGACGTCCCACAATGCATCCCAGGCATCGTCACCATCGGAATCATTGAAATGATAGACATCGAGTTTCGTTCCCGCGGGATTCACTCCAAAGCGATACGCGGTCCGGCGGTCGTTGTAACTGTCGAAGATTACGTCGATCCAGTCGGAGCTCACGTCGCCCGGATCGTGTCGGGCAAGTGGTGCGGCGATCGAGTCGGGATGCGGATCGAACATTCGAGCGCCGACGTACATCGCTTCCGCATCGTACAGCACGCGCACTTCAGTGCGCATCGTCGCGGGAAGGCCGGGGTCAGGATATCGCTGGGTGAAGTCGCTGCCAACCTGAGCGCCCTGCCATGCTTCTTCGTCGAGCCGGCCGTCGATCTCGATCGATTTCGCAGGAGCGGCGCGCAGCTCCAGCCTTGGCGTTGTAGACTGAGTTTGCAGTCGCGCAGGAACTGCGCAGGCGAGCACGATAAGGCAATGCGCGAAGTGGCGCGCGACGATTATGTGTATTCTGGTCATGCGGGACGATCGCGCCGTCGCGAATTCCGCGCGCCATCTCTAAGCCCGAATGCGGTAGCAGGACGCCGAGATGGCCGCGCGACACGCCCATCCGGCGTGCAATTCAGCCGTT
>JBDTNA010000487.1:0-2565 GCA_039933985.1 Gemmatimonadales bacterium
CCCTTCGCATCGTTGAACCACTTTACCTTGCCGGTCGTACGCATTCCTGCTCCTGGTAAAAATTCCCGGGCAAAACACCACCCGGGACAACTGGTGGCTGGCCCACAGTGGACCTCCGCCGGATGAAGCACTCGAGGATCCCTGACAGGGCTCCCAAGGCCGGGTTACTCGGGCCAAACCATACAACGGTCAGGAAACACGGTCAATAGAAAATTGTTCAAGGTTCAAGGATGCGCACATTTGTGACATAGTACTGTGTGTCACCGAAGCACTTCGCCGGCACTCCTCTGTGTTCTTCATAGTGCAGCGAGACACGCTTCCCAAGATTGTTCGTAATGACCTTCGCGATTGAATCACTCTTCACGGTGAACTTGAAAATCTCCGGCATTGAGCCCGGTAGATTGGCCATCGCGAGCTCTCCTTCCCACGTCTTACAGACCCATCCTTTGTCGGAAAGCTTCTGCGCATATCCCGCGCGGTCTCCCGCGGAATAGTGCAGCGTGATGGTCAAGTACGACCACGCTGAAAAAATCAGAACCGGAATGAGGATCACCAACAGCAGCGTGATCTTCCGCCAATGCCGCCTTCTCCACGATGGTCGTACGGGTGATGGTGTTGCGTCGGCCATTCTTACTCCGTTTAGACGGAAATCCTTACGTGAAAGAGCAGCGATGGTTGCACGCAACTGCATGCGTCCCGCCAGCGAATTAGCTTTATCTGCAAGCCTCTAAGATAACCAGTGACTTTCAGCACACGCAGAACAACGGTCTCCGCCTCGGTGGGTGGAGTGCTCATCGGATCCGCGCATCCGGTGGTCGTCCAGTCCATGACGAACACCGACACGGCAGACGCCGCATCAACCGCGGCACAGGTCGCCGCTCTCGCAGCTGCCGGCTCGCAGCTCGTCCGCATCACGGTCAACAATGAAGAAGCTGCCGAAGCCGTGCCGGAGATCGCCACCCGCCTCGCCGACATGGGTGTCAGCGTCCCGATCATTGGAGACTTCCATTACAACGGACACCTGCTGCTCGCCAAATACCCGGAGTGCGCCCGCACCCTGGCCAAGTACCGCATCAACCCCGGCAACGTCGGCAGCAAGCGCCGCGACGAGAACTTCAGCATTATCGCGCGAATCGCTGCAGAAAACAAAAAACCTGTCCGGATTGGAGTGAACTGGGGCTCGCTCGACCAGGATCTCCTCACCCGAATGATGGACGCGAACGCGATTCTACCCGAGCCGCACCCCGCAAAGGACGTTTACATCGAAGCAATGCTCGAAAGCGCCATCAGGTCGGCCGAGCTCGCGGAAGAGTGCGGGGTAGGGCACGACGCGATTATCATTTCCGCAAAAGTATCGGGCGTTCCCGACCTCGTCGAAGTCTATCGCCGCCTTGCCGCCCGCTGCGACTATCCGCTTCACCTCGGCCTCACGGAAGCAGGCATGGGTAGCAAAGGCATCGTCTCGAGTGCAGCCGCCCTCGCGATCCTGCTTGCGGAAGGAATCGGTGATACGGTCCGCGTCTCGCTCACGCCGAAGCCGAACGGCGATCGCACCGAGGAAGTCGAGATCGCCCAGCAGATCCTCCAGTCACTCGATCTGAGAAGCTTCAATCCGCAGGTGACGGCCTGTCCCGGATGTGGACGCACGACATCCACCTTCTTCCAGCACATGGCGGAAGACATCCAGACCTACCTGAAGGACCAGATGCCTGTGTGGCGCGAGCGCTATCCCGGTGTAACCGACCTCAAGGTCGCCGTAATGGGATGCATCGTGAACGGGCCTGGTGAATCCAAGCACGCGAATATCGGCATATCACTGCCTGGCACCTTCGAAGAACCGAAAGCTCCCGTCTATGTCGACGGCAAGCTCATGGTGACGCTCAAGGGAGACAACATCGTCCCCGAGTTTCTGCAAATCCTCGAAGACTACGTCGAGAGAAAGTACGCAGCCCCGCTCGAGACCGTACCCGCCTAGGATCGCCTGGGATCAGCCTAGGGCTGAGCTTCGAGCGCGATCACGACAGACCGCAGCTCTTCGACAATCGGCGCCTTGAAGCCGAGCTCATCAAGCCGGTCGAGAACCTGGCGATACCATTTCACCGTGCCGGCCTTGCCGGCGGAAAACCGCGACCAGACTGAATTCGCGTCCATCGTCCGTCGAAGATCGGAAAGTATGGAGTTCGCGTTGTGAATCTTGTCCGCGGCGCAAACCCATAGCGCGCTCTCGTTAGCGGCGCCTAGCCGCTCCAGATAATCTGTTTTGACATCGTCGCCCGACATCTCGATTCCATCATCATCGGTGCGACGTTTGGTAACACCGAGAACCGTCTCCAGCACACTCGGCCCGAATTTCTCGCCGATTCGCTGCTCCAGCGTCTCGCGGGTAAAACCCTCGCGCACGCAATCCTCCACAACGTCGTGAAGAATTCCCGAGATGACGGTCTCTTCATCTCTCCCGTAACGGGTGAGAATTATCGCGACGTTCGCCGGATGTGTGAGGTAGGGAAGTCGCGTTCCCTTTCGAACCTGGCGATCGTGATGCTTGGCCGCAAAAGCGAACGCGTG
>JBDTNA010000488.1:0-2559 GCA_039933985.1 Gemmatimonadales bacterium
TTTCGTTTCCGGAAGCCATATCAGTGTTATCCCCTGCAAGGGCGGCGTTCCATAGTGAGTTGGCTATTTCGTGCTTACCACTCTCGTCAAGGGTCAGGGCATAGAGCGAGCGAACTGATTCCGCAGGAGTGATCAGCCGACGTTGCGGAGTTAGGCGCTGGATTGGCTCGAGCAATTCTCCAGCATCCGGCGCACCCGTCAGAAAAGCAATTTCGGCCAGAGCATCTTGTACCTCATCGTCCCCGGGATTGTTGATGGCCAACGTGCGTACCCGCGCCATTGCGGCCTGAGTTTGCCCGCGCCTGACATCGAGCAGAGCGTACAGGATTTCCAGACGTGGGAATCCTTCGAAACGTTTAAGGCTGCTGTCGAGTAAGCGCTGGAGTGCGGCGTCATCGAAGTGAATAAGAATCGCCCCCACGTGAAAGGGCGAAAATGGATTAGTCGGTTCGATGGGCAGCGCTCGAACCGCCCAGCTGAGCGCGTTGTCGTAGTCGCCGAGATAATCGAGAACCCATGAAAGATCTTGCGAAGCCATCGCCGAGCTTGGGTCAAGCTCAGTCGCGCGCAGCAAAGACGCTTTGGCGAGAGTCAGGTGACCAGAGTCTGCCTGAAGGCCGCCTAACGTGACATATGCGGATGAGTTCTCTGGATCGACAGCGATCGCTCTCCGGATCATTATCCAACCGGAATCCTTGTACGCTGCGTTTCGGTCTCCTAAGAACAGGTAGCGACGCGCGAGTGCCACGTAAGCACGAGTGAAAGTGCTGTCGAGCTCGATCGCGCGACGGAGCATCGTCGCGGCTGCCATGTGTGCGGCCTGATTCCTACCGGAGGTTCGACTCGCCCTCAGGTAGAGTTCGTAGGCGTCGAGATTCACGGTTGGGGGCCGGCCGGCGCGCCTAGCCTCCGCAGGCGTAAGTACCGCTTCGAGGGCGCCGGTTATCCCTTCGGCGACCTCCGTCTGAACTGCGAAAATGTTGCTTAGGGGGCGGTCGTACTGGCGCGACCAGACAAGGCGAGATGAACGCGCGTCAACGAGCTGAACGGTGACGCGCACCCGGTCGTTTTCTGTACGGATGCTGCCTTCAACGATACTTCCTGCACCTAATTCCTTTGCCATTTTTGGAAGTCGGTCGGGCATATCGCGGTATTTTCCCAAAGAGGCGCGACTGAGCACGCGCAGGGCCGAGACTCTCGAAAGGCGGCTGGCAATCTCCTCGGTCATTCCGGCAGCGAAGTAGCTTTTGCTCGTATCCGCGGAAAGGTTTTGAAACGGCATGACACCGACCACGAACTTGGCATCGACAGGGCCGGTTGTGAGGCCCGTGTCACCCGAAGACGCTTTCGCGCTGCGGCGAGAAACCCAAATCCCGCCAGCCGCGAGGGCGAGGATGATAAGTACAACGCCACCGAGCCTCGAAAGGCGAGAATAGCGAGCGCCGAAGAATGAGCGCGCACCGAGCGAACTTTGAGGCGCGTCACGTCTTGCGCCTTTGGTCGCGTCACGTTCCGTAGCCTTCGTTGCATGTGCGCGAGCTAGTGCCTCGGAGAGATGCACCGCGGTCGCGAACCGATCCGCAGGTACCTTCGCAAGCGCTTTCTCGAGCACCGCATCGGTCTCCTCGGAGATCGTCGGCCTCACTGTTCGCAGCGGAAGAGGTGTGTCGATCGCGTGCCGGGCCATAATCGCCTGTGGATTTCCGCCGGTGAACGGCGGATCTCCTCCGAGCATCTCGTAGGCGACGCACGCAAGACTATAGATGTCGCTGCGGGCGTCGATTCGCCGTTCGCCACTCGCCTGCTCGGGACTCATGTACGACGGCGTGCCGATGGCGAGCCCGGTTGAAGTAAGTCGTTCGCCGCCCGCGGCATTTACAGCGTGCGCGATGCCGAAGTCACTCACGACCGCGTGTCCGCCGGAGAGCAGAATGTTCTCGGGCTTGATGTCGCGGTGTATGACGCCAGCAGTGTGTGCGTAGGTCAATGCGTCGGCAACTTCACGTACGATCGCGAGTGCATCCTCGGCCGAGAGTGCGCCTTCTCTGCGGAGGCGATCTCGCAAGGATTCGCCCTCGACATACGGCATGACGTAATAGAGAACGCCGTCCGCTTCTCCCGAGTCGTACACGCCAAGGATGTGTGGATGATTCAGATTGGCGGCGAGGGTGATCTCTCGGAGGAACCTTTCGCTTGCTATTGAGCTGGATAGCTCGGGCAGGAGCACCTTTATGGCGACAGGACGACGGTGCTTGAGGTCCTGCGCCAGGAAAACTGTCGCCATGCCGCCGCGACCGATCTCTCGCTCGATTCGGTAGCGATCGTGTATAGCTGCTGCGAGTGGCTCTGGAAATGACGTCGGATTCGCTGGACCATCGATCATAGTTCTCCCGCGGTACGGGACAGGCGCTTCAGCGAAGCCAGCCGTTGCAGATATGATACGGTTTCGTCTGCGGCGACGTGAGAGGCCGTATTCCCCGATCTAAGGAGCTGTTGGAACCGCGGATTGCCCCTGAGTGGGGCGAATGCTGGATCGATTCGAAGCCATCCTGGAGAGAG
>JBDTNA010000489.1:0-2556 GCA_039933985.1 Gemmatimonadales bacterium
GCAGCGCAGCAAGCTCCCCCTCACGATACTTCCGCTGCTGGGTCAGCAGCGACGAAATCCTTCCCCAGAAAACAATTGACGGATCGAGGGCCGCCGCGTTGTTCGATGCCGCAATGGTACCAGGAACATCGCCCTTTACCACCCACAGATAATGGCTGATAACATTGTACCGCTCGGCGTCGCGAAGCTTGTCGCGGTACTGATACGCCTTGATCGCAGCCTCGATTGCTCGGGAATGACGCGTTGACGAAACGCCGAGCACGGTCGAGAGCATCATGTACGCATCGCTGAACGTCGAGTCTTCAGCGACAGCTTCCTCGAACAATTGAGCCGCACGACCGTAATCTTCCGCATAGAAGGCGCGCGTTCCCATCGCGTGCTTTCTCAGGGCGGGGAGCGATGTGGTCGATACTCGGAGCAGAGGCGAGCTCTCGCTGATCGCCTTCATCGACTCACCAGCATCGTGCCGCACAGATGCCGAGAGCTGATCAATTGCCGCAAGAAGTTTCGTGGAGTCGCTCGCATTGGCGCGCCATCCACTGATGAGCTCACCATTGTCTGCGCTGACGAGACGTGCAGACAGAGCGAAACCGGCGCCGGTCCTTCTGATCTCGCCGGTGAGAAACCCCTTTGCGCTCTCTCTGATCGCGATCTCGCGCGCGAGCTCCGGCGTCATGCGAAGCATCGTGTCACGCCGCATGAGCCCGAGCGCGTCGCGTATGGTCGCATCACTGACGACCTTGATCAGATGCGAACGTGAAAGGTCGAGCCTCAGCGCTTCGGTTACGGTGCGTCCAAGCGCGGTATCTGCCGGCGCACTCTGGAACTCCGCAATTACGACCTGACTCATCGGCGATGTCGTTGGAGCCTTGCTCTCTGCCTTTGAGTTGCGGACGTACATGAACGCAGCTAGAACGATGACTACGGTCAAACTGACCGCGGTGATGGCCAAGCGGCGATTCGACGATCGGGGCGTTTGCGCAACAACGTCGGAAGCGACTTGCGGCACACTTAAAGGCGGCGCATCAGTCGTGTCGCGCTTCGGCGCTCGAGGAACCTGAACGGTTTCCCTCAACGACTCCGCTAGCGCTCTGGTTTCCTGCGATGGCTCGAGCTCCAGGTCGCGCGTAACGCGCGCACGGAACTCTTCATACACGTTGATCGCCTCCGATCGATTTCCCGATCGATCGAGCAGCGACATCAATCGCCGAATATGATCTTCGTTGTACTGATCGAGCTCTATCGCACGCCGAGCCCATCGGTGGGACACAGGCTTATTGTCCGACGACTCTGCATCGGATGAGAGATGCCATGCCGCATCGATCGCCTGAGCCCTGAGTCGCGCACGCTCCTTCTCGAGCCACTGATCGAACTCGGGAGAGCCCGTGATGAGGAATCCGGAAAGGAGCTCGCCTCGATATAGCTCCGCAGCCGTACCCCAGTCCTGGCGCGCGATGGCCGATCGAAAATCGCCGACGTCCGAGCTTACGACTGCCGGATCGAGGCTGATGTCTTCGGCACCCCTGGTTTTGAGCGCGCCTTCCTCGAGTTCACCGCGAAGAACATGAAGCGACTGACTCAGCGCACGCCGACCGCGAGCCGAGTCGAGCTCAGGCCAGAAAATGGAAAGAAGCTCCTCGCGGCGATGGTAGCCGACGGGAGTGGCCGAGGCGAGGTATGCGAGGACACCAAGCGGTTTGGCCTGGGCGAGAATCGACCGCAGCTCGCTGTCGTCCGATCGCTTTAGATCGACCGATCCGAACAAACGGAGCCGAATCATCTGCTATTTCCGAAAAAACCGAAAGAAATTGTGAAATTCACGGCCAGCCAACACTCCGCTGAGAGGGCGCTGAGGGCAGAGGACTAATTCTACAGCTCAACCTTTCCTTTCATAGGAGAACGACATGAGCATCTCGCCTCGCCTCGCTTCCGCCCTGGGTTTCGGTCTCGCAATCGTCATGGGGGCTTGTGACGCTCCATCTGCCCCGAACAGCACCGCATCCGGCCTGGCGGTGCGTGACTCCCGCGAAACGGCCGACTTCAACAGGACTATCGCGTCGATGCGGGCCGCAACCGCCAAATACCATGACATTGGTGTCGCTCGCGCGGACGGCTACGTCGACGACGGCTTTGGCTGTGTCGCTGACCCAACCCTCGGCGGAATGGGCTGGCATCTGATTCACGACCCGCTTCACGCTGATCCGGCAATCGATCCGCTTCGACCCGAGCTCCTGATCTACGAGCCGAAGAAGAACGGAGGGATGCAGCTGGTGGCGGTCGAGTACGAGGTATATCAGCAGGACTGGTGGGACGCGGGCAACACCGTCCCGCCTTCTCTACTTGGAAAGGAATTCGAGGCGCTGACATTCGAGGGAATCGATCCCGTCTTCGGACTTCACGTCTGGCTGTGGCGGCCGAATTCCGCGGGAATGCTGGAGGATTTCAATCCTGCAGTTACCTGCCCGTAACGGAGAAAGATCGACTGGGCGCCCCGAAACCAGGTTGTGGAAAAATGGTCCACGCCATCGATCAGGGTGGCGTGCGGACCAGCTCCAC
>JBDTNA010000490.1:0-2547 GCA_039933985.1 Gemmatimonadales bacterium
TTGGCAATCATGAGGCAGCTTGACATTTTGCCAGAGCCCAAATGACCCGCAGTCCCTGGCCGAGTCTCCCGGCAAACAGCGTGACAACTACGGCTGGCTTGTTGGCCGCGTCGTTGATCCGTTTGGCCACCATTGAGAGATTGGAAAGCCCGTCACGGATTGCCTACCTGCTTCGCAGAATGTGCTTCTTTCGCGGAGGATCGGACGTGGTCAAAACACCGCTCATCGGCGCACTCCTACTGATCATCGCTTTTCAAATCGTGCCAATCGGCAAGCTGCATTCTCAAGTGCCCGGCCCGGACCGACACGAGCACTTGACCGAAGTGGCCTGCGTAGACGTTCCGCCGGAGGCGAAGCGACCGGAGTTTGGCTGCTTCAACATCGGCATGGTTACAGGACTTCATTTCAGCCAACCATCCGTCTACTGGTATTTGCGCGCGTTTCCAAACAGAAAGGCTGCCGAGACGGCCAAGAGTGCGACCGGGATTGTGGTAGAGGAAGATGGGCGAGTGTGGCTCTCTGAATTCGGGCCGCGAAATACCGCGCCGCGCAGAGGTAAGGCTATTGCCGTCGTTGGACCGCTGCGGCTTCCCCCGGCAAAGAGCTACAGTGCGGTTCTCTCGTACGCTGTCATGCGGCCGGGCGACAGGTCGAGGGTGCATTTACACCCGGGCCCGGAAGGCTGGTACGTGCTCGCGGGCGAGCAGTGTCTGGAGACTCCGGCAGGCGCTGACAGAGCCCCGGTCGGAGGAACGATGACGGTGCGACCCAACATTCCGATGCAACTAAGCGTTACTGGTACTAACCTCCGGCGTGCGTTCGCGCTGGTTATCCATGATTCGGCGCAAGAGAGGGGAAAACCGTCTGACTGGAAACCGTCGCAAGTCTGTAGAGCGACAGCGAGAGATTCCCGACGACGGCGACGTACCTAGCGCGTGATCCGCCATTTCACGCGTCCCGCGAACGGATCGGATACGAGGCGCTCGCCATCCACCCGGAGCGACTGCGCTTCCCCTCCGCCTGCCCCGCCCGGAAGCGCAAAGTTTCCCTCCGCGATTCCGCCGTCGGTGCTGAATACCCGCAGCTGGACGTCGTTCCAATTCATGGCCGACGTGCTCTGCGCCACGGCCAGCTGCGGCAACACCGTGTGATTCTTTACCAGCAACACGACGGGAATCGGACCCGCCGCGATCTCGTGCCAGCGCGCGCCATCGTAAACGCGACCCGTCTGATAGTCGATCCACGTTCCGGGCGGGAGGTACACACGCCGGCTGGCCGTCTCCTCGAACAGCGGCGCCACCAGGAGACTCGCGCCGAACATGTACTCATCCTCGACCAGCCACGACGTCGGATCGACGGGATACTCGAAGAAAAGTGTGCGCAGCATCGGCCAGCCGTGCGCGGATGAGAGCTTCGCCTGTGCAATGATGTACGGCATCAGCGTGTATTTGAGCTCGACCGCGCGTCGAAAATCGGTGACCAGCGCCTCGTCGTATTCCCACGGCTCGCGCGGCGGCGCGCCGTGCGCGCGCGTGTGCGAGGTGAGGACACCGAACGCGAGCCAGCGACGATAGAGATCGCGCGGTGCGCGGTCGACGAACCCGCCGACGTCGTGGCTCCAGTAGGTGAAGCCTGACATCCCGAATGAAAGTCCCGCGCGCAGCTCTGCGGCCATAGCCGAGCCGGTGTTCTCGGCGTCGCCACCCCAGTGGAGAGGATAGCGCTGGCTGCCCGCCCACGCGCTGCGCGCCCAGATGACACCGTCACCGGTTTTTTCCTTCGTGAGGTTAAAAACCGCTGCGTTGTAACGCAGGGGATAGAGATTGTGCTCGTACCAACCCGTGCGGCCGGAGTGATAGAGTCCATCCACCGGCGCGTTCTCGCCGAAGTCTGCCTTGATCGCGCCCACACCGCTCTCGAGTAGCGGACTTACTTTCGCGCGATACCACGCGACGGCGGCAGGATTACTGAAGTCCACCACGGCGTCGTCGGCTGTGGGACGCCCGCCCGCGTCGCGCACGGTAAGCCCCTGGGCGATCAGTTCGCGCGACAGCGGATTCTTGGGCGTGAAGTAGGTGTACTGCCAGAGACTGACATGAAATCCATCCTTCCGCAGGTCCCTGATCATCGCGGCGGGATCGGTAAAGCGCGTCTTCGAGAATTGATAGTCGCTGCGCCAATCTGTCTCGAACCAGCCGGTGTCGATGTGAAGCACGTCGGCTGGGATGCGGTATTGGCGCAGCTTGGCGGCAACGTCGCGCACCTCTTTCTCCGACTTGTACGTAATGCGGCTCATCCAGAGCCCGAACGACCAGAGCGGCGGTACCGGACTCCGACCGGTGATGGCGGTGTATTCGGACAGGAGATCTTTGGGCTCGCCGATGAAGATGAACAGGTCGAGCAGCTCGTCGCCCGAGTAGATCGTGTTGTGCGCGTCGAACTCGGCGCCGACGTCGAAGGTGACTGGCGCGCTGGTGTGCACGAACATGGCGTAGCCGCGGCTGCTCAGAAAGAATGGAACGGCCTTGTACTGGAGGCGGCTCTGCG
>JBDTNA010000491.1:0-2545 GCA_039933985.1 Gemmatimonadales bacterium
CGTTTCCCGACCCACTCATTTTGTAGAACGATCGACTCGAGTCCATCGAATCTCCGGATCTCACGAGAAATCGCGTCAGACTCTTCCTCGTATGCCCCACCACCGCAGGCGCCACACCATCCACACCGCTTCGCGCACAATTTTTTTCGACATCTTGCTCGTTCCTTCGGTTCTGTCTACAAAAACAATCGGAATCTCGATAATCCGGAAGCCTTTCCTCCAGGCGCGGAACGTCATCTCGATCTGGAATGCGTATCCGTTGGACTTGATGTCGGACAGATCGATAGCCTCGAGGACCCGTCGGCGAAAGCATTTGAAGCCTCCCGTCGCATCGAAAATCGGAAGTCCCGTTATGCGCCGCGCATAAATGTTAGCGCCGTAACTGAGGAAAAGACGAGACATAGGCCAGTTGACGACATTCACCTGGCCGTGCTGATACCGCGACCCGAGCACGAGATCCGCTGACTGGATAGCCTTCAGAAATAACGGAAGCGCTTCCGGCGAATGCGAGAAGTCCGCATCCATCTCGAAGATCAGTTCGAAGTCGCGCTCGAGCGCCCACCTGAATCCCGCCACGTAGGCCGTGCCGAGTCCGAGCTTGCCCGAACGATGGATTGCGTGCACGCGCGGATTCGCCGCAGAAATATCGTCCGCGATTTTTCCCGTTCCGTCGGGCGACCCGTCATCCACAATGAGCACGTCGATGGACGGATCCTGCGCAAGCACCGCAGCGATGATCCGCGAGACATTTTCGCGCTCGTTGTAGGTCGGGATAATCACCAGCGCACGTTCAGGCAATCTTTCTTTTCTCCATCACGGTTCCGGCGGCGATCAGGACCAGCGTCAGCACCAGCGCAAGAATTGTAATCATCTTGCCCTGTACGTAGGCCGGGTCGTCGAATACGAGCTCTACTTTTCTGGCGCCCTCAGGCAATTGGACACCGATAAGGGAGAAATTGGCTCGGCCGATTTTCGCCGGCTTGCCGTCAGCCGTTGCAGACCAGCCCGGAAAATAATTCTCCGAAACCAGCAACGCCGATCCAGCGGGCGCCGGCGACGAAAGGTCGAGCGAGACCTTTCCAGGCTCGTAGTGGCTCACTGAGGCTTTGACGGGAACGGCCGCCGGAAGCGCAGACAGTGTGTCGGCTCCGACAACGTCTGCGTCGAGCGCGAACAAGGCGGCTCGTTTGAGATCGAATGCCGGGTCGAACAACGTCACGAGGACGGACTCATCCGAGGCTTTCACCGCGACAGGTGCGACCCACGCGTACGGATTTTCGCCCGGAAGCCTGTAGAGATAGACGTCCGTGCCCGCCGCATCCTTCACTGGTCCGATTACCCACTGGGCCCCGCGAAAATAACGATTGACGTCTGCGCTGTTCGTCAGGAGGTAGCGAACGTTGAGAAGCTCCCACATGCGCGGATTGAACACCTGCTGAAATCCCGCGTCCTTCTCCAGAAGTGTGTTGTATCTCCCGAGCTGATTGCCGTGGTAGCCGAGTACCGTGCGGACTCGATGAATCATGAGTCCGTCGCCTTCGAGATTGATGTCCCTTCGAGGGTTCTCCTCGAGCTCGATAGTGAGGACGCGAGACAGGATGGGATCGCGCTTGATGCTTTCGATCGCCGCATCGCTCTTGAAGATCACGGACGCTGGGGGAGAGAAGATCCAGTAGTCGCGGAGGATCGTCCACGAATCGATCGCCGCAAGAAACGCGAAAGACCATCCCGCGACAGCGAGCGGCATTTTGCCGCGCTTGTAGATCCAGATGATTGCGATGACGAGCACTACAACGACAAGCGATCTCCATGCGCCGATCGTGACAGCTTTCGAGTTCGCGATGACCATGTCGACCATGTCTTCAGTTGCGAATGCTCTCGCGAAGTCATTCAGAATTCCCAATGTGCCGAGCGCCGCCACTATGACCGCGAACGCGAGCCATGTAAATGCGTACTTGAGGCTCAGCTCGCGTGTGAGAGCGCGCTCGAGACCTGTCGCCGACAAAACCGCGAGCGCCATTGTCCCGACGAAGAACACCGTTGCCGGAGCGCGGAAATACTTCGTTCCGGGAATGATCTCATATGGAATGCGATAGAACGGCGTGTGGCCGCCGAGCGCCCACAGCAGCGCGATCAAGAGCGTACCGGTCCAGAATAGAATGAATCCCTTTCGCGGATCGCGCCGGAGGCCGAGGAAAGCTGCGCCGGCAAGAACCAGAACGACCACTCCTACATAGTCGCTGTGGAGATGTATCGCGTTCTCTCCCCAGTACGCGTCGATCATTCCTGAGAACTGCGGCAGATACGCGTCGAAGAGCTCCCTCGACGGCCATGCGTATGAGACCGCGGTCGCATAGTCGGCGAGACCGCCAGCTCTTGGTGACCAGGAGACATACTCGCGAACAGGCAGATACTGGATCGCGCCGATCGAAAGGCCGATTGCCACAGCTCCGAGCGCGAAGCCCATTCGACCGAGCACCGTTTTGAGCGGAGCCTCTCGAGCGCGGTAAACTGATATCGCGAGGTGAATCGTGAACGCGGCGCT
>JBDTNA010000492.1:0-2535 GCA_039933985.1 Gemmatimonadales bacterium
ATTTCGTGGTCATCTTCTTCGCCTGCGTCCAGAATTCGATTGATCCACGACCGGTGATGTCGCCGACGCCGAACTTGGAGTCGTTCCACCCGCCGAACGAGAACGGCTCGCGCGGCACGGGCACGCCGACATTCACGCCGACCATGCCTGCACTCGCTCGCTCCATCACGTAGCGCGCGGTCGCGCCACTCTCGGTAAACACCGATGCCGCATTTCCGTACGGAGACGCGTTCTCGACCGCGAGCGCCTGATCTATATCCTTTGTTCTGACGATTACGAGGACCGGTCCGAAAACTTCTTCCTGCGCGATCCGCATGTCGGGCGTAACGTGGTCGATAATCGTCGGGCCGACCCAGTAGCCGTTTTCCTTTCCATCGACGTTTGAATTGCGTCCGTCAACAAGAATCGTTGCACCCTTTGCTTCGGCTTCGGTGATGTAGCTCTCGATTCTTTTTTTCGCCTCGGCGGAAATGACCGGACCGAGATTCTTGCCAGGCACGACTGCCTTCGCGTGCTCGATCATTCGCCGGATGATGTCGTCGGTGTTCGACACCGCCAGCATCACCGACGCCGCCATGCAGCGCTGTCCGGCGCAACCCGACATCGACGAGACGATGTTCGACGACGCCATTTCCGGATCCGCATCGGGCATGACGATCAGGTGATTCTTTGCACCGCCCAATGCGAGGACGCGCTTGAGATTCGCAGTTCCGCGTCGGTACACGAGCTTTGCAATCTTTGTCGAGCCGACGAAGCTGATCGCTTCGATTCCCGAATGATCGCAGATCGCTTCGACGACATCCTTGCCGCCGTGCACAACCTGAAAGACCCCCTCAGGCAGACCTGCTTCCTTCAGCAGCTCTGCAATCCTGTTGGCACTGAGAGGCACGAGCTCCGACGGTTTGAGGATCATGCAATTGCCGAGTGCGATCGCGTTTGGAATGGTCCAGTTCGGAACCATGTTCGGAAAATTGAACGGTGCGATCGACGCGACTACGCCAAGTGGGAAGCGCTCGATCCGGCATTCGACGCCGCGGCTTACTTCGAGGACTTCGCCGGCGGTGATCTGCGGAAGCGAGCACGCAAACTCCGTCAGCTCCATTGCCTTGAGTATCTCGGCTTTAGCTTCCGGATAAACTTTCCCGTTCTCTTCAGTTACGAGAGCTGTTAGCTCTTCGATGTCGCGCTCGAGCAGGGTGCGGTATCGGTAAAAGACCTGAACACGCTCCTTGATCGGCAGGCTGGACCAGCCGGGAAACGCAGCCTGTGCGACCGTGACCGCCCGGTCGACGTCATCCCGCGATGAGAGCGGTACCTTCGAGATGACCGATCCGTCGCTTGGATTGAACACGTCGAGGTACTCGTGCTCGCCCTTCACGAAGCTGCCGGCCACGTAATTCCGGACTTCGGCGTATTTCATACCTGTCCCGCAGAGGGTGATTCTGAATGCAAACTGTCACCCAAACCATTGGCGGGCAAGAGAAAAACAGGCGCGACTCTATTGTATGCGCGCGGCGGTGTAGCGGAGTGGGTGCACGCTTCCTATCTTGCAACGCATGAAGGGTTTGCGTCGCGGTCGGACGACCGCTGTCGTTGAGAGAAACATCTCGGCAGTTCTACTCGAAGTCACTCCGTTGCTGCGCATGGAGCACTGCCGGCTGGAGCTCGAGGAGTTTGCGGCAGACTCGGGCTTGCTCAAGGTCCGAATCGAGGGCAGCTGCCCGGACTGCCTCGGATCGCCGGCGATGTTCGCAACGGCGATCGAGGCACATGTGAAGCAGCGGGTGCCCGAAGTCCGCGAGGTGCGGATTGGGGAAGTCGCTTATTAGCTCGAACCTCCGGAGCTAGTAGCTCGAACCTCCGGAGCCACCGCCGATAAGCAGCACACCGGCAATGATTACCACCGCAGCAATCGCGACGATAAGGATCGTTTTCTTTTTCGAGCTGGCATCGGAAGCGGGGCTCGCGGCAGCCGCTCGTGCCTGAGAGGTCGACGCGATGACGCTTGCTGATTCAGTCGAAATAACCGAGGCCGACGACGCGTACATCGGTGAGGCCGGCCTTACGACAGATGAGGCGCCCGCAGCTGTCTGACACGCCATCACTGCAACTGTGGATACGAGTGCAACAACGGATCTGGTAGATCTCATCTTTGCATCCTCCCGAGTGGTGCGGTACGAATATGCCGTTCGCTTGACTCACTAAGAAGGGACGAGCCGCCCGGCTCTGCAAGCCCGGCGGCTCTGTTGTCCTCAGGGATGTGAAGGCTCGTTGCAGGGGAAACTGATCGTCGGGCTGATGCTCGCATCTCCCAGCGGAGAACTGTTCCTGGTGCTGACTGGCGCCTTTGGTAAAGGTGCATCAGTCATCGGGCCGTTCGGAGCTATGCACATGAGACTGTAAACGAAGAACCCCGAGAAAAATCCAGAGATTTGCGGTCGATATTGCGCAACTCCAGCTGCCGGCATTCCCGGAACGGCTGCGATTTGTGGCGGGAGCTGCGGCGCAGCCGGTGTTTTTCCAAACGTCTGCGGT
>JBDTNA010000493.1:0-2531 GCA_039933985.1 Gemmatimonadales bacterium
GATTAATTACAGCATCGAGTTCACCGGCGGAACGATGATGCAGGTCGAGTTCACCAAGCCCGTGGACGTTGCAGCATTGCGCGCCTCGCTAGGTCAGGCCGGCATCACCGGTGCCGAGATTCAGCAGTTCGGTACCAATCGCGAATATACGATTCGCGCGCAGGAAGCCGAGCAGCGTGGCGCGGCGACGACTGGTGCAGAAACGGTCTCGAAGCGCATTCAGAAAGTGCTGACAGACAAATACGGCACCAGCGAGGTGCGGGTTGTTCGAACGGAGGCAGTCGGTCCGCGCGTGGGGGGCGAGCTCAGGCGTGATGCTGTGATCGCGATGCTGTTGTCGTTCCTCGTCACCACCGTTTACCTGGCGATCCGGTTCGAGTGGCGCTTCGGCGTTGCAGCACTTATCGCGACCGGCCACGACGTGCTTACGACGCTCGCGTTTCTCAAGCTGCTGCATCTCGAGGTGTCGCTGACGGTCGTCGCTGCAATTCTCACGGTTATCGGTTATTCGCTCAACGACACGATCATCATCTTCGATCGCGTGCGCGAGAACCTGCGCAAGGGTCGCAAGGAAACGTTGTACGAGACCTTGAACCGCTCCATCAACGAAACGCTACCGCGCTCGGTATTGACGCACGCTACGACTTTTGCCGCAACGCTCGCGCTGCTGCTGTTCGCCGGAGAGGTAATTCGCCCGTTCGCCTGGGTAATGGCCTTCGGTATCTTTACCGGAACGTTCAGCTCGATTTACATCGCGAGTCCGACGCTACTATGGATCGAAAGGAAATGGCCGAGAAGAGCGGGAATCTCCAAGGGTACATCGACTCCCACGCGCACCTCGCCGACCCGGCGTTCGACGGCGACCGCGGCGCGGTAATCGAGAGAGCAAGGCAGGCCGGCGCCGATGCTGTCGTATGCATTGGCTCTGGAAGCGGCGCCGGGGATGTCCTCGGCGCCGCTAGCGCGTCGCGGGATGTCGCGCGTGCAAATCCTGACTTCGTCTGGTTCACTGCCGGAGTTCATCCGCACGACGCGATCGGTTTCGACGCGCCGCGTGACGTTGAATCGCTGCGATCGTGCGTTGCCGACGGAGCTGTGGCCATTGGTGAATGCGGTCTCGACTACCACTACGACAATTCGCCGCGGGTCGAGCAGAGGCGTGCCTTCGCAGAGCAGCTGCGGCTTGCGCGGGAAACCGGATTGCCGGTGGTGGTTCACACGCGAGATGCGGAAGCCGACACCGGTGCGATGATCGCCGAAGCTGCGCAAGCCGGTGTGAAGGGCGTTCTGCATTGCTACACGGGGTCGCATGAGCTGGCGCAGCGCGCGATCGAGGGCGGCTGGTACGTGTCCTTCAGCGGAATCGTGACTTTCAAGAAATGGACGGACGACGACCTGGTACGACTAGTTCCGGAAGATTCGATTCTTGCCGAGTCGGATTCGCCGTATCTCGCCCCGGTTCCGTATCGCGGAAAGCGCAACGAGCCGGCGTGGGTGTCTCATACCGTTGCGAAGCTGGCGGATGCTCGAGGCGTGAACCCTTCAGAAATGGCGAAGACCGTCGCGAGAAATGCGCGTCGTTTCTTCAAACTTCCTGAGCAAGCTGGCGTGACATGATTGGCATTGTGTAACATTGCGGCTTGTTCACTTCTGCATGAGCGAGGATAAGCGTGGACCAGGTAAAGACTGACAAGGCGCCGTCCGCTATCGGCCCGTACTCACAGGCCGTGATCGTTAACGGATTTCTGTTTTCAGCGGGCCAGATTGCGCTCGACCCTGCGACCGGCCAGATGGTGGACGGTGGGGTCGAGGGAGAAACCGAACGTGTAATGCAGAATCTTCAGGCGGTACTCGATTCGGCTGGCCTGAGCTGGAAGGACGTGGTGAAGACGACGGTGTATCTCCACGACATGGCCGATTTTCCAAAGGTGAACGAGATCTATGGTAGATGGATTGGCGATGCGAGGCCGGCACGCTCGACGGTGCAGGTGAGTGCGCTGCCAAGGGGCGGACATGTCGAGATCGACATGATCGCGGCTGCGACGGGCCGCTGAGACAACCTCAACAAGGAGAGGAAGTGAGCACTTCCAGAACACGCGAGGAGCTGTTTAGACTGACAGCATTCGCGCGATGCGCTGGTTGAGCGTCAAAGATGGGTCCGGGTGACCTGTCAGAGGTGCTCGGTCCGCTTCCTTCGTCGAGCGATTCAAGGCTGCTGGTAGGCCGCGAGACATTCGACGACGCGGGCGTGTTTCTGCTGTCTGACGAAATTGCGCTCGTCCAGACGGTGGATTTTTTCGCGCCCATCGTCGACGACCCTTATGACTTCGGACAGGTCGCAGCGGCGAATGCGCTCTCGGATGTGTTCGCGATGGGAGGCCAGCCGCTCACGGCGCTGAACATCGTCGCCTTTCCGACCGGGGAGCTTCCGCTTGCAGTATTGACGGAGATCCTCCGGGGTGGGCAGGACAAGGTTCACGAGGCCGGGGCTCACATTGTGGGCGGACATACCATTACAGACACCGAGCTCA
>JBDTNA010000494.1:0-2527 GCA_039933985.1 Gemmatimonadales bacterium
AATGCAGTTCAGCGAAGAACGGCTGGTTGAAGGTGATCTTCAAGGCGATTGTGAGCACGTGAACGCAACTACAAAGGAGATTCATGCGCTCGGTTATTGCTGTCATACTTCTGGCCTCACTCGTCGTTACAACACCCGCCTCGGCACAGCACGGCGGCGGTGCCGCAAACCTCACCGTAACTGCGCCAAGGGAAGTCTCCCAATTCGACTTCATGGTTGGAGAGTGGGATCTCGATGTTAGAGTCCCAGCTACGACCTTCGCGACAAAGATTCACGGAATGCCCAAGCTCGTCGGAACGTGGCGCGTCAGGAAAGCTCTCGACGGCTGGGGACTCGAGGATGACATGAAGATCACTGACGTTGCAGGCAATCCCAAATCGCTGTCGCACGCTGTCAGATACTTCGACCGAAATACAGGTAAGTGGGCAATCTCGGGATTGGACGTCTATCGCGGAAAATTCTCGACATCGACAGCTGAGTGGCGCGGAAACGACATGTATTTGAGCGGCTCAGGCAAGGATGCGGGTGGCAACACGCAGATGATTCGCACGCGCATCTACGACATCTCTCAATCCGGATTCAAGTTCAGGCAGGAGAAGTCTGCTGATCATGGAAAGACATGGAAAGAGACTATCTCCATCGAAGCTCGCCGCGCTTCGCGAAATCCTGCTTGAGCCTTGCCACTTGCAGATGATCCTGAGCGCAGGGATCGTTCTTCCGTGCAACGATCACGCTCGCTGGTCTGGCCTCAACTCGTAGTCGCGTGGCTCCCGGTATGGGTCCTCTACGCAGTCATGATCGGGAGCGCGCATCCGGGCGTTTCGCACCTGATGGCGGCGACCGCCGCGCTCTGGTCTATAGCTGTTGCCGCTGCGCTTGGGATTCTTGTTCAGCGACTGACCGATCGCCTGACGTGGACTTATCCCTTCACTGCCCTGTTTCTTCTGATTCACACCGTCGCCGCTTTCGCGTATTCGGCGTCCTGGGTTGCGATCACGTTCCTATCCGCAGTGGTGGTGCACTCGAATACCTCGATCATCCTGCGTTATCTGCCGCCCTCAGTTCTGATACTTGGGCTGTGGCTGTATGTGATGGTTGCTGGCGCATCGTACGCGATTCAAGCCACCGGCCGCGCTGCTCAAGCCGAAGCGGTCGCTGCAAAGTCGCAGCTGGCTGCGCTGCGGGCGCAGCTCAATCCGCATTTCCTCTTCAACGCGCTTCATACCGTAGTTCATCTCATTCCGCGCGAGCCAAAGCGTGCATCGCAGGCGGCGGAGCAGCTCGCTTCACTTCTGCGAACGGGCATTGAGGAAGACCGGGACCTCATCCCGTTGTCGGAGGAGCTCGCATTCGTAGAGCGATATCTCAGTCTCGAGCGGATCAGGTTCGCCGAGCGACTCGATGTGCGCGTGGACTTGCCGGAGGACTTGCGTATGGCACTCGTGCCGTCGTTTTCGCTGCAGTCGCTCGTCGAAAACGCAGTTCGTCACGGCGCAACGCCGCGCGAGGAGCCAACGTCGATCGTGATCGGCGGATCGCGCAGCGATGGAATGTTTACATTCACTGTCAGCGATTCGGGCGAAGGAGCAACTGAGGAAACGATCGACCAGAGCAAGGGCACCGGTATCTCGCGATTGCGGGATCGGCTGCGGGTGCTCTACGGCGACGGTGCGCGGCTCGATATCTCGAGCGAACACGGAAGAGGGTTCACGGCGGCGATGTCGATTCCATATGCCGACGATGAGTGAGCCGGTCGCTGGGGTATCGCGCGTTACTGCATTTGTCGCCGATGATGAGCCTGTCGCTCGTGGCGGGCTCCGCGACATGCTCGAGGAGATCAGCTGGGTGAAATGGATTGGCGAGGCGGCAAGCGGAACCGCCGCGGTGGAGGCGATCAACCGGCTTCGACCCGATCTTGTTTTTCTCGACGTGCAGATGCCGGGACTTCTTGGAACCGACGTGCTGCGACACATCACACATCAGCCGTACGTCGTCTTCACGACTGCGTACGCGCAACATGCCGTGACTGGATTCGAGCTCGGTGCGCTCGACTACCTGCTCAAGCCATTTGGCGCCGAGCGTCTCGCGAGCGCGATGGACCGCGTGCGTGCCGCGATCGGCGAGCCATCGGCGCGGCCGACAGTTGACCGGCTCCGTGAGGCACTGAGCAAGCGACCGATGACTCGGCTTTTCGTGAGATCGGGCAACTCGATCGTTCCAATCGCGGTCGAGACGGTGTCATCGTTCGAAGCGTGGGGCGATTATGTCACAGCGCATGCGGCGGGGGGCCGGCACATGATGCACTTGTCGCTGAATCATCTCGAGTCGCGGCTGGATCCCGCGAAGTTCGTGCGGATTCATCGCGCGCACATCGTGAATCTCGATCACGTGAAAGCCTTCAAATCGCACGGCCGTGGGAGGGTTACTGCGCAACTTATTGATGGAGCGGAACTACCTGTCAGTCGTGGTCGTGCGGCTGGGCTGCGCGGCCTGGGAACGTAGTGATCAAAGGGTATTTTGTTTTTCA
>JBDTNA010000495.1:0-2510 GCA_039933985.1 Gemmatimonadales bacterium
GTTTCGTTCGGCCGCGTCTGCGCGTGCCGGCACGGAGCCGCAGGTGCTCGCGCTTCCCTGATTTCATTTCGGTTTGCCAATCCTTCCGTGAGAGTTGCCGCGCACGAGAAGCACGGGAACTGTCGACGCGTGCCTGACAGTGTGCGACACGCTTCCATGAATCATGTCGCCGATGAACTTGTGGCCGTGCGTCGCCATCGCGATGAGATCGCAATTCTCGCGCACAGCGGCCGCCGCGATCTCTTTTGCCGGATCACCCGAGGCGAGAACCGCATCCGCATCGATTCCCTTCGCCTCGAGCTCGGCCGATACGCGCTCGATGTACGCGCGATCCTCCTTCATCTCTTCGCTCTCCCGCAGATCGAGCTGCGAGATGTTGCGCGCCGCCCATCCGTCGGCGACATGGATCAGCACGACCGACGACTTATGAGCCGCGGCAAGCTCGCGAACGTGATCGACAATTGCGTCGTCGTAGGGCGAGTTTTCAACCGGCATCAGAATTTTTTTGTACATCGGTCAGGCCCCCGTGAAGAACTGGAGGAGCAGCCAAATGTTGAGCCCCGCAATTACGACTGCAACCAGGTACGCGAGCGCCTTGAGCCAGGCGCTGTTCACGAACTCGCCCATCTTCACCTTGTCCGAGGTGAATCGCACCAGTGGAAATACGGCGAACGAGAGCTGCATGCTGAGAATAACCTGGCTCAGTATGAGAAGCCTTGCAGTTCCCCTTTCGCCGTACATGATCGCGACGATCGCTGCTGGAACGATTGCAATCGCCCGAGTGATCAGTCGGCGAACCCACGGGCGGAGGCGGATGTTGAGGAATCCCTCCATCACGATCTGGCCAGCAAGCGTGCCAGTCAGCGTCGAGTTCTGACCCGACGCGAGCAGCGCCAACGCGAACATCGTGCTCGCCCCGGCGCCAAGGAGCGGCGTGAGGAGCTTGTACGCATCCTGAATCTCGGCGACATCCGAATGTCCGCTCGTATGAAATGTCGCGGCCGCCACGATAAGAATTGCCGCATTGATGAAAAGCGCGATCGAAAGTGCGAGCGTCGAATCGATGAACGCGAACTTCACCGCCTCCTTCTTTCCTTCAGACGTCTCGCTGTACCGGCGAGTCTGAACGATGGAGGAATGGAGATACAGATTGTGCGGCATCACCGTCGCGCCGAGAATTCCGACGGCCACGTAAAGCATCGCCGGATTTGTCACTACCTGAGTAGTCGGAATGAATCCTTTCAGCACCTCGAAAACGGGCGGGCTGGAGAGAATGATCTCGAACAGGAAGCAGATTCCGACCGTCATCACGAGGGCGATGACCAGCGCTTCGAGAAGCCTGAATCCTTTGTTCTGCAGATATAGCACGATCATCACGTCGAGCGACGTGAGCGCGATGCCGTAGGGAAGCGGAATCCCGAACAGCAGGTTGAGCGCGATCGCGGAGCCGATGACTTCGGCGAGGTCGCATGCGGCGATCGCGAGCTCGCAGATCACCCAGAGGAACCAGGCGACAGGTTTCGGATAGTGATCGCGGCAGGCCTGGGCGAGATCGCGTCCGGTGACGATGCCGAGCTTCGATGCCAATCCCTGGAGCAGGATCGCCATGAGGTTCGACATGAGGATGACGGTGAGAAGCGTGTAGCCGAATAGCGATCCGCCAGCGAGGTCGGTAGCCCAGTTACCCGGATCCATGTATCCGACGGCGACGAGGTATCCTGGGCCGGCAAAGGCGAGGATCTTCCTCCACCAGGTGGAACCGCTGACGGGGATTGTCCGGTAGACCTCCGCCAGAGAGGGGCTAACCCTCGCTCGGCGCCAGCCTTGCTCGTTTGGGCGGATTTCGTCGTCGGGAGGGATTAGCTGAGTTGCCATCTATTTGTCAGTGCTAAGTGTCGAATTTGGAACTACACCAAAATATATTAGGATATCCTAACTTATTAGGCAAGAGCCAAGGTGGCTTAGGCCAAATTGACCTACAAGTGCGTGAGCAAGGCCGACAGGAGCCGCTCGGTCATCCCCCAAACGACGTAGCCTTGGTGATGGAAGGCAAACCGGCTCATCTCCATCCCTCTCGCCCGCACCGTCGCATCGCGCCACACCGAGCGGTCGAGCAGCACCGACAGAGGCACCCAGAAGCAGCTCGCGACCTCGGAGCTCAAAATCGGCTCTGACGCCTCGGACACCAGGAACACGAAAGGGCGCACAACAATAGAAGGCAGATGGATCGTCTGCGGCCTCAGATCGTCGAGCGCACCGATCATTTGCGCCGCTGATCGAAGATCGATCGCCGTCTCTTCGAACGTCTCCCGGATCGCCGTATCCAGGAGCGATTCGTCCTGCGGCTCACGTCGTCCACCGGGAAACGCTATCTGCCCGCTCCACGGGTCGCCTTCGTAGCTCGCGCGCTGGATGAAGAAGACCTCGGGCTCGTTGCCTTCACCCAGTCGAATCAGGATCGCAACGGCCGCTTTCTTCGGCTCGGGATCATTCACCTCTACCGCGCTGAG
>JBDTNA010000496.1:0-2504 GCA_039933985.1 Gemmatimonadales bacterium
CATGAGAAGAGCTTTATCTGGCCTTTCTCAGCTCCACCGATCCATTCAAAGTCCGCAGTCGAATGGATCTCCCACCACGACCGACAACCCCTTCCGCGTGCCTCGGCCCGAACTTCCCCGAAAGCTGAACGGGATAGTCGCTCGAGATTGATCCATGCATCGTGTCGAGCGAAACGTTCGCGTCGAGCGATGACGGCGTCTCGACGGTCACGCTTCCATTGACAGTATGAAAGCTCATCTCGCCATCGCGCGGCACCGAGCTCATGCTGACGTCGATGTCACCATTCACCGTGCTCGCGTTGACCGGACCCGATCGCGTCGTGACATTCACCTGTCCGTTGACAGTCGTCGCCTTCACTTCCCCGCCGACGTTGCGAACTTCAACGCGGCCGTTCACCGTGCTCGCGCGTACATCGGACGAGAGATCGCGCACGCGCATCTCACCGTTTACCGTGCCGGCGCTCACACGAACCCCGGCCGGAACCTTGACAATGAAGCGCACACGCACGTCGCGACGATCGTCTCTGTCCTCATAGTCGTCGTCGTTGCGGCGCGAATGCAAACCTTCCTCGTCGCATATGTCGCGAGGCCCCACCGCGCAGACGCGAACGTCGCCGCCCATTTGCACTACCCGGAACGCAACGTCAGAAGCTTTTCCGCGACGAACTTCCTTCTCCGCCCGCACGTGAATCTGATTGTCCGAGCTCGGCTCGATCGTGACCGGGCCGTTGACGTTGTTCAGCCTGAACCAGTTGCCGTTCGCAACTCGCCCATCCCACGTCCAAGTGTCGCTGTCGCGACCGAGGTCCTGGGCTTTTGCGATGCTCGGAGCGGCGAGAGTGAGAGCCAGCGCCAGTGTCGTAACCTTGATAATCATCCGGAATTACTCCCTGTTGTCGCGTGTCGTGCTGCGCTGAATCCTGATGTCACCGCTGAACGTCTCTGCAATTATCCTCGACCGGCCATTGCCGATCCTGAACTCGAACCTGCTTTCGTGACCACTACGGCTCGTGCCAGACTCGAGTGTCACCGGAAAATCCGAGTCCACATTGCCGCTGAACGTCTCGAGACTCACCGTTGCTCCCGCATCGGCTGGCAGCCCCATCGTGACACGGCCAGAGTGCGATTTGAGCGTGTAGCTGCCGGATGGGTCGAACGTGCCGCTGTACCCGACCGATCCACTGACGGTCTCCGCGCGCACTGACTTCGAGCTCGCGCCCGTCATGATAATGCGACCGCTGACCGACTCCGCTTCGATGTCACCGTCGATGTCGGTCAGCTCGAGATAACCACTCACTGCCTCGGCGCGCAGATCGCCTTTTACCCGGTCCACCTGAATGTTCCCGGAGACAACTCCGACGTTCACTCTTCCAACGGCGTCAGACACGATAACGTTTCCGCTCAGGCTCTCGACCTTCGCTTCACCTTTGACGCCGCGCACTGTAAACGGGGCCGAGAAGCCCTCGAGAACGACGCGGGTGCCGGTAGGCACGGTTATATCTAGGTCGGCCTTTCCGCCGTGCGGGCCTTCCTGCTGAGTGCTGATAGTCACGCTCGTTGGGCGAGCGCGAAAGTCCATCTCGCCGCGCTCGACAGTTCCGCGAATGTGAACCGTCGATCCGCTTGCACCGGTGACACTCACCCTGCCGGAGTAAACTGACACGCTCAGCGTGCCGCCTTTTTCCATAGTTACCGACGTGTCGACTCTCTCGCGATATGCATTGTTCTCCTGCGCTTCGGCCGCTGCCGGAGCCATGAGACCAACTGCCACGAGTAGTGCGACTCGCACGTGTTTGATCGAGATGTTCACCCTTCTATATCCCTCAGGATTTCGACGGCAGCAGTGCCGCCGTTCGCAATAGTTCGACTTTCTTCTGAAGCGCATTGTCGAGCCGCTCGGTGAGGAATCCGCTGGCTGGATCCCGCGCGAGTGCAGCGCGCGCCTGTTTTACCGCAACGTCGATGAGATTGAGATTGTCTTCAACGACCTGCACCGTTGTCGGATCCAGCTGCGCTCGCTTCTGCTTGAGAAGCGTCTGCAGCTCTCCGATCTCGCCAGACAACGCGGCTTCCGACGCCGTCATTGGAGTTGTCACTCTCGAGACGAGCGCGGTCCCTGTCCGCGGACGAGGTGTCTTTCGCACTGCCTTCGGTGGAAGTGTGGGAGTCGGAGTCGCGCTTCTGGCTGGCTCAGCCGTCTCCGATGGCAACGAAGTCTCGTCAACCGGAGGTACGTTCGATCCACTGATCTCGTCGTTCCCACCGGGAGTCGGAACCGCGGGCGGGTTGTTGACGACGCGCACGGGAGTACGACCCTTCGCGATGACACGCGATGTCGCCACGTACGTCACGCTCGATGTTACGACGACAAGTGCGGCAGCAGCCGCGAACAACATCCTTCGTGGCATTCCAGAAGTCTGGCGACGCGCAGCTATCGATACGACCGCCGGCTGAATCTTCGCTTCGATTCCCTGCCACAGATCCTTCGATGGAGCAATGTCCTG
>JBDTNA010000497.1:0-2496 GCA_039933985.1 Gemmatimonadales bacterium
CTCCAAGACAATCAGCGACGCTGACGTAATGATGTTTGCGGAAGTGACCGGCGACTTCAATCCGGTGCACACCGACGAAGAGGCGGCGGCGAAGACGAGATTCGGCGGGCGCATCGCGCATGGCATGTTGAGCGCGGGACTCATCTCGGCCGCCATCGCCGGCAAGCTACCCGGTCCCGGATCGATCTATCTCGGACAGACACTCAAGTTCACGGCTCCCGTAAGACTCGATGACACGATTACCACGACTCTCGTGGTCATCGAGCTTCTCTCAAAGAACCGCGTCAGGCTTTCGACTACGTGCAGAAACCAGAAAAACGAAACCGTAATCGAAGGTGAAGCGACGGTCATGGTGGTGAATGAATGATGGCAGATACTCCTCCTCCGGCACCGGCGATCGTCGTTGAGTCGGAGAACGCAAGCGGTGAGTTTCTGATGAAGGAAGTCGCGACGCCTGATGGGCCGCGGCGATACAAGCTCTACGTGCCTTCGCGCTACGACAAATCGCGCCCCGTGCCACTCATGCTGGTGCTGCACGGATGCACTCAGGACCCTGACGACATCGCCCGCGGAACACGATTCAATTCGATCGCCGAAGAGAAGGGATTTCTCGTTGCGTATCCGGAACAGCCGCAGAAAGCGAACGGTCTCAAGTGCTGGAACTGGTTCGACGCCACTCATCAGAAGCGCGACCAGGGTGAGCCAGCGTTGATCGCCGAGATCACGCGACGGGTTATCAGCGAATACAGCGTCGATGCCCGGCGCGTTTACATCGCAGGCCTCTCAGCCGGCGGAGCGATGGCGCTGATCGTCGCGTACGCGTATCCCGAGATATATGCGGCCGCCGGAATCCACTCCGGAATTGCATATGGTGCAGCGACGTCGATTGCCGAGGCGGTCAAGGCAATGGGCGCAGGCGCGCCGGATGCTGCATCTCTTTCATCGATCGTCGAGAAAGGGATGGGCAGTAGAAGATTTTTCCCGGCGATTGTCTTTCAGGGCGCCGCCGACAAGAGCGTGAAGGTTGTCAACGCATCACAGGTCGTGTCCCAGCTTTCCGAATCCAGCCCGACTGGCGATCTGAAAAAGTTGAGCGAAACGCCTGGATTGAGCGAAGGCGGATACCATTTTTCAAAAATCCTTTACGGCAAGCGTCGCCCGGCGATCGAGGAATGGATCGTGGACGAGCTCGGCCATGCCTGGTCGGGCGGATCGAGCGAAGGGACGTACACTGATCCGAAGGGACCGGACGCGGCAAAAGAGATGGTTCGTTTCTTTCTCGAGCATCCGCGAAATTGACGCCCGCGGGGAATTCGAACATGTGGCCCGTATTTCCCCGATACAATGATCCGCTGCGGCATTGGCGGAGCTTGTCGCCACACAAAGTCGCGCTTGTAGACCGAGGCCGTGGAACGCGCCAGACATATGCCGAAATGGATGCGAGTGCAGATGCGTGGGCATCGCTGCTCCGTAACTCCGGCGTAGGGAAGGGAGACCGGGTTGCTGTCGTTGCTGGCAACCGTGGAGAAGTAGCCCAGCTCTTTTTTGCCTGCACGCGAATCGGCGCGGCACTGGTTCCGCTCAACTGGCGACTTGCGCCCAATGAGCTGAGAGCGATTCTCGCACACGCGCGCGCGAAGCTCCTGATTGGCGAATCGAGATTTCACACTGCACTCGAGACCGCAGGCCACGAAGGCGGGCCACGCTGGATCGACCTCGATCTCGATGCTCCGGCCCTGTTGTCACGGAAACTCCGGAGTGAGCCAGATGTCGAAATGGATCCCGAAGATCCGGCGCTCATCCTCTACACCTCGGGCAGCACCGGCCAGCCGAAGGGCGTGATCATTCCGCAGCGGCAGATTCTGTTCAATGCGATCGCAACGACCACGGCATGGGAGCTGAGTCATACCGATATCGCTCCCGTCGCCACGCCGTTCTTTCATACCGGCGGATGGAATGTTTTCGCGACACCGCTCTGGCATCGCGGAGGAACCGTCGTGCTGTTCGATCAGTTCGATCCCGCGACGTTCATCGATGGTCTCGCCGAAGAGAAGTGCACAGTTGCGCTCACGGTCCCGACTCAGCTCGTGATGATGGCGGCGAGCAAAAGCTGGGGGAGAAAGCTGCCGAGCCTGCGTTTCTTCATTTCCGGAGGCGCCCCCTGCTCGGGCTCACTTGCCGCGAACGTCAGATCCATGGGCTACACGCTGCGCGAAGGTTACGGCCTGACCGAATGCGGTCCCAACTGCTTCGCGATTTCGAGCGAGGAGTCGCTGCGCAATCCGGGGAAGGTCGGACGACCGGTGCCGTTCCTTGAGATGCGCCTCGTATCAGAGAGTCTCGAAGATGTCGAGCTTGGCGAGCCAGGCGAGCTTCTCCTTCGCGGTCCGCAGATGTTCGGCGGATATCTTCACGATACAGAGCGAACACTTGACGTCATGGCTCCGGGGGGCTGGCTGCGTACGGGCGATCTCGCTACGCGCGATGCTGACGGAC
>JBDTNA010000498.1:0-2493 GCA_039933985.1 Gemmatimonadales bacterium
GAACACCAGGCCCTCGGGCGGCACAATCTCCTGGTAGACGCCCGCGAAGGGCATCTCCGAATGTGAACGCGTGGCGAAGGCGAACGATCCGCCGACGCGCAGGTCGATCTCGCACGATACCAGCGGCTCGCCATCGGGATCCCACCATGCTGTCACCTGCTCGGGAATCGTCCACGCCTCGAACACGTCGGCCCGCGGTGCATCGACTTCGCGCTCGAAGCGGATGGTGTGGGTGTCGTGGTCTACTTCGAATGCGCGCGCCGCGCTCGTCTGTGAATTGCTCATCTCTTTTCTCCTCGTGGTTTTCTCGATGCCAGGTGGCGATCGAGGTTGTCGAACCTCTTCTCCCATTGCTTCCTAAAGGGCTCGATCCATTCAGCCGCGTCCTTCATCGCGCTCAGGCGCAGTCGTCGCGGTCGTCGCTGTGCTTCCCTTGAGCCTTCGATAAGTCCCGCGGTTTCCAGCACCTTGAGATGCCTGGAGATCGTAGGCTGGCTCATGCCGAACGGTTCGCTCAATTCGTTGACATCCGCCTCGCCCTTCGCGAGCCGAGTCAGGATTGCCCGCCGCGTAGGGTGCCCGAGCGCTATGAAGACATCGCTCAGCGAATCTTGGACATTGTATATAGCCATAACGCTATATAGCGTATAGGCTATGGATAAGTCAAGCCTTGTTTGTCGCCAGCTCGCTCATCCCCGCGCTTTCCCATCGATGCAGAGCTGCGACAATCGCATCACGATGACGTGACCATCACCGCAATCCCGCTGAAGTTGACGCCGCCACCTGAATCGACGATTCTCATCAGTGTCGATGACCACTCCCGATCTCGCCCTGTTCCGGCGCGCTGGCTCTCACCACAGCAACTTCAGCACGAGCGAAGAGCTGCGCTCGACCCTCCAACGCCGGCTCTACGCGTTCGGCTGGGTAATCGTCGCCTACAACCTCTCGGCTGCACTCTTTGGCACCCTCTCGCCGGTCATGCGCGCGCGTTCGGCGACGGCCCCTCTATCCGTGGGATCGTCGTACTTCTATGCCGGCCTCGCCCTGCTCTTCGCCGTCATTACATATCTCGTTCGCTCAGGAACGCCTCGAACGCTGACGTTTCTGCGCATCTACGAAGCAAGCTTGTTCACGGTTGGAGAGGTCCTGTTTCTCGCGCTCAACGCGTACGACTACTCCACACTCCAGGGCATCTACGAGAAAGCCCCAATAGACATCGCGCTCGGAATGGCGAGTTTTTCAGCATTCCAGATGATCGCGTACGGCGTCCTGATTCCAAACCCCGCACGGCGTGTCGCAGTAGCGATGGTGCTTATTACCCTCGCCGCTTTCGTGCCCGATGTCTGGGCTCTCAATGCCGGCCTTCTCCCGGTATCGATCGCCGGGATTGTCTTTGGCTTCAAGGCTGTCAGCTTGTCGCTCACCGGCTTCATCATCTGGTTCGGCTCATACCGCTTCGAGACAGTCGCACGGCGTGAAGCCGCTGCACGCGAGCTCGGCCAGTATGTGCTTGGCGAACGCCTCGGATCCGGTGGAATGGGAGAAGTATATCGCGGTGAGCATCGAATGCTGCGACGGCCTGTTGCGATCAAGCTGATCAGCGCCGATCAGGCAGGCAGCGCTGAAGCACTCGCTCGATTTGAGCGCGAAGCGCAGGCTACAGCGCAGCTCACACATCCAAACACAGTGCAGCTGTTCGACTACGGCCGCTCTGACGACGGCACATTCTACTGCGTGATGGAACTGCTCAACGGCGAGACACTCGAGCAGATTGTCGCGCGTGATGGACCCATGGATGTCGCCCGCGCCGTTCACGTCTTGCAGCAGCTGTGTGGCGCACTGGCCGAGGCGCACGATCGCGGCCTGATACACCGCGACATCAAGCCGAGCAATGTGATACTTGGTGATCGCGGCGGTATGCCTGATGTTGCGAAGCTGCTCGACTTCGGGCTCGTGACTGAGCGTGGTGCAGGAAGTACGAGCGTGACTCTCACGCAGGCCGGGTCAATCGTTGGAACGCCGGAGTTCATGAGCCCTGAGCAATGCGGCGAACCTGATGAGATCGGACAGTCTTCTGATATCTACAGCCTTGGCGCTCTCGGATATTTTCTCGTTGCAGGTCGCTCGCCGTTTGCGGGAAGGAATGCGGTGCAGCTGATGGCAGCGCATCTATACGAGGTGCCCGCACCCCCATCCACATACGTAGAACACATTCCGGAAGAGCTCGCTGCACTGCTCATGCGTGCGCTTGCAAAGAATCCAGCAGAACGATTCGAGGATGCTCGCGCCATGGCATCGGCATTGAGTTGCGTGGTGCCCGCAACTACTGGTTCGAACTCATGAGCCTGCGGGTGAATGCGCATGCCTTACGAAGGATGGCTCGGTAATCAAGACCTCCCAACTTGCGTCAATTGTGGGAAAGTGGGATATTCCCGCCCAGGAGGCGAAACGATGTCGCGTGTTCTCGGAGTGGTGACGCTGGACAAGAAAGGC
>JBDTNA010000499.1:0-2491 GCA_039933985.1 Gemmatimonadales bacterium
CATCTCGAGGAACAACGCTTTGCTCAAATGAAAGCTGCAGCTCGCCGTGAACAGCACCCCGCCCTCGGCCAGCAGGCGCATCGCCCTCATGTTGATGTCCTTGTATCCGCGAAGGGCAGCGGGGACTGAGCTTCTGGTCTTCGCGAACGCCGGCGGATCGAGCACGATCGTATCGAAGCGCGCATCGTCCTGTTCCTTCTCCTTCAGGAAATCGAAAGCGTTCGTTTCGACGAACTCGATGTTCTCGATTCCGTTGAGCGCCGCGTTCTCCCTGGCACGTTCGAGGGCCTGCGCCGACGAATCGAGTGCCGTCACCTGGTCTGCATTGCGAGCCAGATGGAGAGCAAAGGATCCGTGATAGCTGAAGCAATCGAGAGCGACTCCATGCGCAACGTCACCAGCCAGCTTTCGATTCTCTCGCTGATCGAGAAATGCCCCGGTCTTCTGCCCGGTCCACGGCGCGGCCATGTATCGGACTCCGTACTCGTCCACCTCGATCTCTTTTGGGACATCGCCATAGAGAGCGACGGTTTCCCGCGCCAGGCCCTCCTTCCCGCGGAGCGCCGCATCGTTCCGCGCCAGAATTCCGTCAACCCGCAGCACATGCACGAGCGCGTCTACAATTTCTGCCCGGAACGCCTCGAGTCCCGCGCTCATCAGCTGCACGACAGCCCACCGGTCGTATCTGTCGACTACCAATGAGGGAATTCCATCGGCCTCGCCGTGAACGATCCGGTAAGCGTTGGTCACCGTATCGAGTCCAATTCTCCGACTCAATGCGCGCTCGATGCGGTCCCGCCACCAGGCGGAGTCCAGTGTGAGATCGGTATTGGCCTCGATGAACCGAAGCGATATCTCCGACTTCGGACTCCACAAAGCCCAGCCGAGTGGACGATTTCTGCTGTCGCGCACCAGCACCACGCCGGCGTCAGACTTCGGACGCTCGGCCACATCGCTCCGATAAATCCAGGGGTGACCGGATTCCCACCGGCGCAAACCTTTGGTCGTGATGCTCGCGGTGTTCTGCATCTCGTCAATCTAACCGCGGCCTGCCGGGGTTTCGCCCGGTCATTGGATGACGTACGCTTCTTGCCTTGAGAACGAGCATGCTCCGATTCGCCCCCATCGTCGCCGGTGCAACCGCCGGCGCTCTCTATGTCAGGGAGCGCCGCTCTCGTGTCGCCCTCGAGCGAGTCGGCGCTGCCGCCCTCGAGACGCTGCTGAATGCAATCGACGCGAACAATCCTGACACGGGCGCACACGTGCGCCGGGTTGCAGACTACGCGCTCATTCTCGCCGAGTCCGCTGACTGCGATGAGAAAATGCAGCGGAGTGTCGAAAGGGTTGCGCTATTCCACGATATTGGAAAGATCGACGGCGCGCTCATCGACATCGTCAACGAGACGCAGAAGCTGACTCCGGCGGAACGAAAGGAGATCATGAAGCATCCAGGTGTCGGTGCGGATGTGCTGCATCCCCTTGCAGCATTCTATCCGGACCTTTCTGCCGGAGTTCTCGCTCACCATGAACGCTGGGACGGCGGCGGCTACCCGAACCGCTTGCAGGGTCGTCGCATCCCGTTAGCCGCCAGAGTTGTCGCGATTGCCGACACGTTCGATGCTGTCACACACGCAAGGTCGTATCACGGTCCCCGGTCGGTGGAGAAGGGCCTCGATGTGATTCAGAGAGGGCGAGGCTCCCAGTTCGATCCCGACCTTGTCGATCTGTTCGTGAGTCCGCCGGTGTTTCAGAAGATCCGGTCAGCTATGCGGAAAGTTCTCTCGCCAAAACGTCGCGGGGGAAACCGCAGGAGTAACCCCTCCCACACTGACGCGCCGGACATCACGTTCCGATGGCGGAAGCAAGGAGCTTCGCGGCAGAACGCGGATCGGTAACGCCGAACACGGCTGCAATCACCGCAACACCGGCTGCACCGCCATCGATCACTAGCCTAGCGTTCTCCGCCGAGATGCCTCCGATCCCGACGGCAGGCAATCCAGTCGCGACAGCCAACCGTGAGAACTCCGCAATGCCGATCGCTGCCCCTGCATCTGTCTTTGAGACGGTTTGAAAGATCGGCCCGACGCCGACATAGTCAGCGCCTTCGGCGTTGGATATTTCTTCGTCGAGACCAACCGACGTTCCGATGATGAATCCGGGCGGCGCAAAGGAACGAACTGCCTTGACTGGAAGATCGTCCGGACCCAGATGAACGCCGGCGGCACCGGCCGCGATTGCGACATCCGCGCGATCGTTGACGATGACTGGTACGGCGACTGCCTTGACAAGCTCTTGTGCGATCAACACAAGATCGTGGGCTGCGACGTCCTTGAGCCGAAGCTGAATAGAGGTTGCCCCGCCTTCAGCGGCTGCGACAGCACGCGCAATCAATCCAGCCTGCCCGTCACGCACGTTGTCCGTGATGGCAATCAACCGAAGGAACGCGCGATCCATCACCGGGGAGTCGCCCTCCGAATAGCCTTCACTGCGG
>JBDTNA010000500.1:0-2484 GCA_039933985.1 Gemmatimonadales bacterium
AGATCACCAGGTACTGTCCGAAGGTGAGGTATCCCCAGAACGCCGTGAACGCGAAGCACAGCTTGCCGAGATCATGGAAATGCTTCTCGGTGATCATGTCGTAGCGGTCGAGATACCGGCGCCATGACATCGTCAGGATAGTGAAGCTGGCCAATGCGGCGACCCATCCGCCCATGAACACCCACCACCCGTACATCGTGCTCTGGAAGTGAAGGTCCAGCGACATCGACAGATCCCACGAAAGAACGATCCAGCCGAATGCAAACGCAAACCCGAGAAAGACAGCGAGTCTTCCCTGAAGCGAGTGCGACGAATGAATCTCGCGGCGCTCGTCCTGAAATCCGCGTCGCATCCGCTCGCGCAAACCTCTGGCCCATTTCGCTCCGGACTCAGGCACGTGCCCCACGTCCAGACGAACTGTCGTGTAGATGTACCACACGCTCAACGTCATGATAATGGCGAACGCAATCAGGCTGCGCGGAATGAGGAACGCCGGATTGAGATAGATCACTTTTTCGGGAACGTGCAGCGCCTCGTGCGTCCACGGGAAGATGTGATTCTTTCCTATGAAGATGAGGATCAGAAGGACGAACGCGACCGGAAGGAAAGCGACGTATCCCTCCAGAAGGCGGATGATCGATCGCGACCATCGAGCCGTCGTAATGCGCTGAACCGCGACGAACATCACGCCGGCGGAAGAGATCGTCGTGAAGTACAGCCAGTTGACGAGCAGCGCCTGCCAGACTCGATCGACACCCATCACCGCGCCGATGATGAACACGGCGACGCCGACTATTCCTAGAATAATGCAAAGCGTGTAAAGCGAGCGCGGAATGGGACGTGATGTCCCGGCGAGAATCTCTTCACGCGTCGGCGCGTGGAAATGTTCGTGACTCACCGCTTTGCCCTCGAAGAATCCGCGCGCCAGAACGGAGCAGGTTTGCTTGGCGCCGTTCGCGTAACTCCCGGCAGCTTGTCGCCCGTCACACCGGGTGCGGCGAGCGGACCTGTCACGACCTGCGCCCTTCCCTGCAGGCCGCGCAGATAATTGACAACGTCCCAACGATCCGGCTCTTCGATCCGATTGTACGAAGGCATCAGGCCACGGCCGTTTCGAATCATGCCGAATACGTATCCGTCCGTCCGGCCCTTTGTGACGTCGGTGATGAGATTGATCCCCGGCATTCCAAACTTCGTCGCCGCACCATCTCCCATTCCCGCGTCACCGTGACACACGGCACAGTTGATCTGGAAATACTTCCGTCCATTCGCAAGCGACTGCTCGCTCATTGGATGCGGATTCGGAATGCCGGCCATTGAGTCGATCGTTGCCGGAAAAGCCCCGTACGAAACCTGGAAGCCGGCAACAGCCATTCCCGTAACAGGCACTGAGTGCTGAGGATTTCCACGCGACGGCGTGAGCGAATCCTTCACGGGTTCCCATGTCCACAGCGAAGGTTGGCGCTTGAAATCCGTGAACCATTCGCATCCGGTCGTGCCGAGCATGATCGGAGCGAGCAGGACGATAGCGTGCCATCCCCGGCGACTGCGCATCCTATCGCTCATTGCGCACCTCCGCGGCCCCGTTCTCTCTCATGAGCGACTCCGCCGCTGCAGCGCGTTCAGGCGCGCACTCGACAAAGATCCCGTAGTCTCCGTTGCTGAAACGCGGATCGTATCCGACAGTCATGGTCAACCGCGGCACTCGCGAAAGAATCAGCAAGCCGAACACTGTCGACAGCGCACCGAACAGCACCATCACTTCGAAACCGAAAATCGTGTACGGCACCCACGAGGCAACGGGCTTTCCGCCGACAACGAGCGGCCAGTAGTCCGACACCCAGATAGCGATCCAGTAGCCGAACGTTGCGCCCAGTAGTCCGCCGATCAGCGTGAATCGGCGTACAGGGCTCGGCTTCGCGACGATGACGTGATCGAACTCGTGGCGAGGCGTTGGCGAATACACCGTCAGCGCACCGAGCTTTTCCTTTTGAAGCGCTTCGACCGCATCTACTGCTGCGTCGAGCTCAGCGAATACTCCAACCACTCCTGGCATCAGGCGTCCTCCCCTGGAGTAGAAGGCTCGAACTCGAGATGCCTGCCAGACGCGTCGATGCCGTGATCGTGCGACTGGCGAACCCTTGGAGGAATGATCTCCTTCACTTCGGATATCGCGATCACCGGCAGCTGCTTGATGAACAACAGGAACCACATCGAGAACCAGCCAAAGCTTCCGCAGAGAATCGCCATGTCCACCCACGTGACCGTGTACCCGGCCCACTGCCATGGCTCAAACTCGTGTGACAGCGATGGAACAACGATCACGAACCGCTCGAACCACATGCCAAGGTTGATGAAGAACGACAGGATGAAGAGCCACGTCGGATTCCTGCGCCAGCTCTGCCTGAAGAGCGAGAGCGGCAGCACCATGTTGCACGTGTAGAGAATCACCGACGCCCACCACCACTGGCCCCAGATGCGGTT
>JBDTNA010000501.1:0-2477 GCA_039933985.1 Gemmatimonadales bacterium
AAACTGACAACGCCGCATTTCATCTCGAATCGTTTCTGATGGATCCGCCGGCGCCAAGCGCCGAGGCTGATCGCTGGATTCGCCACGCAAGAGAGACTTTGGAGCGCATCAAGACAACGGACGACGCAGGTCCGGCCGAAGAGCTCGAAAGCGGCGAGTATCCAGAGGTCTCCGAGTAGATGGGAGATGTCCTCGCAATTGTCAGTCAGAAAGGTGGCGTAGGAAAAACGACAACGGCGGTGAATCTTGCCGCCGCTTTTGCGCGCCGTGGCCTCAAGACGCTGATCATCGACGTCGATCCACAGGGATCCGTTCGCTACGGCGTCGGACTCCGGCGCGATCACGATCAAGCCGGATTCGCGGATTATCTAAACGGACAGAAATCACTTCGCGAAGTGATTCTTCCCACCGCCCTTCCCTGGCTCCGTGCAATTCTTGCAGGCTCGGTCTCGGACGAAGCCGATCACGCGATCTATCAACAGCTGATCAGCGAGACGGACATTCTTCCGGACCTCCTCGAGACAGCTCGCGCGAGATGCAACGTGGTCGTAGTCGACTCACCGCCCGGGCTCGGAGCAATCACGCGAAAAGTCCTCGGCTCGGCCCAGCATGTGATCGTGCCGCTTCAATGCGAGCCGCTCGCGCTCCAAACGACTCCGCAAATTCTTCGGGGGATTCAGGACATCGCGGAGATCAATGGTGAGCTGATGCTCGACGGGATTCTGTTGACGATGTTCGAGCCGGGAAATCCAGCGAGCGAGCGCGTAGTGGAATACGTGAGACGGCATCTTCCGTCGAACATTGTTTTCCCGATCGTGATTCCGCGGACGATCGCGACTGCCGACGCGTTCGCGGCGGGACAGCCCGTCGTGCTGCGCAGTCCCGCAGATCCTGCATCTCAGGCCTACGTCAACCTGGCGACGCAGCTGGCGGACAACTTTCTGTGAGCCGCCGGGCCGGCGCGATTCCGCTCGGCTTCATCACCGGGGCAATACTGCTGGCGGCCTGCGTGGACATTCCGACCGGCGCCGACGAAGTACTCTCGACGCAGGTCAACCCGCTTCCGTCGCCGTCCGTCGTGGTCGGAGACAGTCTGCGCGATTCGACCGGAGTGGTATCGCCGGTAACGATTACAGCGTTCAATTACAATGGCGATGCGATCACGTCGCCTCCAGCACGATTTTCGGGACTCGATCGCGGCATCAGGGTGGACAGCCTGACAGGCGTGGTTGTCGGCGACAGTGTTCGCTCGGGCGCAAGAATCCTTGCGACTCTGAAAGGACTTTCGTCAACGACGACGATAGCGGTCACTCTTCGTCCTGATACTGTGGTGTTGTCGAACGGACGCGACTCACTTTCGTATTCGCTCACCGATACCGCGTCGAACGTTTCGAACGGAATCGGAGTGAAGGTTCTGCACGGCGCGACGCAGGACAGCGCGGTGGCGTCATGGTTCGTCAGTTTTCGTATCTTGAGTCCGACGACGACCGGACTCGCCCAGCTGGTGGATGACAACAGGCGCGCGTCGTCGGCTGACACCACCGATGCGAGCGGGATCGCGTTGCGGAGAATCAAGATCGATCCGACAAAGCTGACGGCGCTCGTCGACTCGGTTATCGTGCTGGCAAGCGTCAAGTATCGAGGCAACAACCTGAAGGGAAGTCCGGCGAGACTCGTACTCAAGGTGAAACCCAAGTGACGACCGCAAGCGCTCCCGTTCATTCCAGCCAGATCGTCAGCGGAGGTCCGCCTCCGGAGCCGGGCACACTCACCGAGCTGTTCTTCGACGCCGTGAAGAAATACGACAAGCCGGACGCGATGTTGGTGAAACGCGCCGGCAGGTACGAGCCGATTTCTTCAGCCGAAATTCTCCGGCGAGTGCAGCATGCAGCGCTCGGGTTGGCGAGCATGGGTGTGAAAAAAGGCGATCGCGTCGGGATTCTTTCGGAGAATCGGCCCGAGTGGGCGATTGCCGACTATGCGGCTCTGACAAATGGTGTGACCGACGTTCCGATCTACCCGACTCTGCCGCCGGATCAGGTGGCGTACATCTTCAACGACGCCGGGGTAATCGCGGTATTCGTCTCGACCGCGGCCCAGGCTGCAAAGATCGCGGAGATTCGATCGCAGGTTCCGTCCCTGCTTCACGTCATCAGCTTCGACGAGGTTGGTGCGGCGGCCGACATTACATTGGCCAAGCTCGAGCAGCGCGGCGCAGCGATAGAAACACCACAATCGGTCGAGCAGTACAGAGCGAATGCACTCAGTGTGAAGCCGGACGACCTTGCAACTCTGATCTACACGTCAGGGACAACCGGGAATCCGAAGGGCGTGATGCTGACGCACAACAACATTCGCTCGAACGTCGAAGTCACCAGGTGCAAGATGCCTTTCGAGGCCAGCGACGTCGCGCTGAGCTTCCTTCCGCTGTCACACATCTTCCAGCGAATGGGCGATTATCTGATGTGGGCGACAGG
>JBDTNA010000502.1:0-2476 GCA_039933985.1 Gemmatimonadales bacterium
GACAAATCCGTGTCCGTGCGGCCGGCTCGGCGACCCATCCGGACGGTGCATCTGTCCTCAGCCGGAGATCGATCGCTATACCCGCCGCATTTCGGGGCCGCTCGCCGACCGAATCGACATGCATGTCACCGTTGGGTCAGTTGCCCTCAAGGACTTGAGCGCAGAACAGTCCGGCGAGCCAACACGATCGATCCGCAATCGCGTGTCGCGCGCACGGGCAACGCAGCGGGGAAGGTACACAAGACTTCGCGGTGTCACATGCAATGCGCATGCGTCCGGCCGCTGGCTCGACATCGGCGGTGACATCGGCCACGAAGCGAGAGCGATCCTGCAAAATGCCGCGATTGCGCTCTCGCTTTCTGCGAGAGGGTATCATCGAGTTTTGAAGGTCGCGAGAACGATCGCTGACCTCGACGAAAGTCTGACTGTTGGCGAAAGCCACGTAGCCGAAGCCCTTAGATATCGGCCGGCGGCACCAGCTCCGTAAACGCGTAACGAAGACAAGGTTCGCGCGTCCTTCTCATGCCGGCGAATGCGCGTCCCAAGGTTCCCATTTATATGGGCTTCCATTGATTATCACCACCCGGGGTATCAGCCAAGGCTTGGACTTACAGCACGGCGCGCCACGCAGCGCGCCCGTCACGCATGTCGCGCTGTCGGAAGTCCTGGCGGCGATGTCACACGCAATGGACCTCACTGAAGGCCAGTCCGCCGGTCACACCGTTCGGACGTGCATCATCGGGATGCGCATCGCCGATGAGCTCAACCTGCCGGCATTCGATCGCGTCGCCCTCTACGGCGCGCTCTGGCTGAAAGACTCGGGATCCTCTGGTGCGTCGAGAGTCGACGAAGTAGTCGACTCTGAAGCGCCTGAGCAGAAGGCGCGAGTCAGTCTCGCTTTGATTCAGGAACGGGCCCTTAGTGCGATGCGCAACGCAGGCTCGGCGAGTGGCAGCGTCATCCGCGCTGGCGTCGGCTCGCTTCTCCGGCGTCGCTCCCTCCCTCGGCTCAGTCGGCGAATTCTTTCCCGCGCCGAGCGGGGCGAGAGCATGGCGCTTCGGATGGGGTTCTCCACGGCGACTGCGGATGCGATCAGGCATATCGATGAGCATTGGGACGGCACTGGGATTCCCGACGGAAAGATCGGCCACGAAATCCCGCTGTTCTCCCGCATCATTCTCCTCGCCCAAACCGTGGATGCTCTGCATTCGGAGCGCGGACTGGTAAGGGCGCTGCGGCTGGCGAGAGAGCGCAGCAATCAGTGGTTCGATCCTTCCCTCGTCCGTATCGTTCGCGGCTGGCGCGAGGACAATGCCTGGTGGCAGTCGCTGTTATCGGCTGACGCGATGGCGATCGCGCTTTCGATGGAGCCGGAGCAGCACACTCGCTACGTGGATGATAAGGGGCTCGACGACGTTGCGAAAGCATTCGCCGAAATCATCGACTCGAAATCGTCGTACACGTACCAGCACTCGACGAACGTCGCGAAATACGCGCGTGCTACGGCCTTCGAGCTTGGCTTCGAGAAGAGTGACGTGTCGTTGTTGAATCGCGCCGCACTTCTTCACGATGTTGGAAAGCTCGGCGTGCCGTCAGCGATTCTCGACAAGGCAGGACCGATGACCGCGGCTGAGCGCGCGGAGATGCAGCGGCATCCGATCTACACGTGGGAGATTCTTCAGCGTGTCGGCGCCTTCGCGTCCTTCGCGCGGACAGCGGCCCTCCATCACGAGAAGCTCGACGGATCCGGATATCCCTGGGGCGTCAAAGGCGATGAGCTCGATGTGCCGGCGAGAATACTCTGCGTTGCGGACATGTACGAAGCGCTGACGGCACATCGACCATACCGTGCAGGGCTAAGTCGCGAATCGGCGCTCAAGATCATCAGGGCTGGCAATGGAAAAGAGATTTGCCCCCTCGCATCTGAAGCGCTTACTGAAGCGACGCGACACCTGAGGGTTGCGATCGCGTCCTAGCTTCTGGGCTTGGCCTCATCCCAGCCGTCGTAGGCAACGAACGACTTTGTCAGTCCCCCGATTTTCTCGGAGTGAATAGTCGCTCCGGGGAATAGCGCCGCAAATTTTCTCTTCGTCAGCAGCTGAATCGAATCGACCTCGGCCCGCGCCGCGGCCAGATCCGGAATTCTTTTGTACCAGCCGACGTCGAACCGGTTCACCAGCTGCGTGCGAACCGCGGACGGCAGGTACTGGAAGAATGGAAAAAGAAAATGTGGCTCGAGCGGAAATCGCTTGTTCGGAGTTTGCACCCAGTAACGTTTGCCAACGCGGCGTATTTCCGCAGCCATAGCTCGCTGCTGATCGTAAGAACCAACGTGCTCGATAACGGAATTCGAGAACACTACATCGAATGAGCCGGCCGCGAATTGCGGCATCGCGCGCGCATCACCCGCGGCGCTTACGAACTTTGAAGACGTTACGGGTTGATGTTCGACGTTCAGCAAGGTCACCGTTGCATC
>JBDTNA010000503.1:0-2462 GCA_039933985.1 Gemmatimonadales bacterium
CTCGTGTGTGTCATTCCAAGAGGGTCGAACAACTCTGCCTTCGTATACTCCGGCAACGTCTTCCCACTCACACGCTCGGCGATGATGGCCAGAAGATTGTAGTTGGAATTGCTGTACAGATATTGCGTGCCTACCGGATAGTTGAGCCCTCGCTGCCTGCGGATAAGGTCGAGTACGTACGCGTGCGTATAGACGCGCGTGCCCCTCGGTGATCCTCCAATTGCGACGAGCGCAGACCAGTCACGCAAGCCGCTCGTGTGATGAATTAGATCGCGAATCGTGATCGGTGCTTCGTATGCAGGCACTTCAGGAACGTATTTGCGAACGTCATCGTCGAGCGAGAGTTTCCCCTGTTGCACCAGACGAAGAATCGCCGCCGCGGTGAACTGCTTCGAAACGGATCCGGCTTCGAAGATCGTCTCCGGAGTGATCGGAACCGAATGCTCGAGGTCCGCGATTCCCCACGCACGTTCGAACACGACCGTCTCATGCCTGCTGAGCGCGAGGGCGCAACCTGGAACGTCGGCGGCGTCATACGGCGCGAAAATCGAATCGATTCGCGCGATCTGCGATCGTGAAAGTCCGGAACCTTGAGCTATGGCCGAGCCTTGCGTGACGCCCAGAAACATCGGCACGCAAAGAACCGAGACAGCCGCACTGAGGCGGAAGGTCGCCAGCATAGGGGACTAAGATGGGCTTCGTGTCCGGCCGCGACCAGATTGCATTGATTGCAAGGATTCCGTATCAAAATGGGATCCATGTCGAATTGGATGCGGCTGGTTCGACTAAAAGGTATGATTACAACTTGCTACACACCTGTTTCGGTATATGTTCGGTACCGTGCACAGGCCCCCGTTGGGCTGATTCACAAGACACGTCCGGTCCAGAGGATTCGCTGATGCAGTTCGCTGAAAGATTCATTCGCCGTCCAGTGCTGTCGAGCATGATCAGCCTGGGAATCGTGCTCCTTGGAGTGATCGCATACCGTGGACTTCCGGTTCGGGAGTTTCCGGATGCAGATCCCCCGATCGTATCCGTAACTGTGATTCTGCCGGGCGCGAGCCCGCAGGTCGTCGAGTCCGCGGTTACCGACGTTCTCGAAGAAGAGCTTTCGAGTGTCGAGGGGCTTCGCTCGATCAGAAGCGCAAGCCAGGAACAGATCAGCACGATCACGCTCGAGTTTACGCTGGACCGCGACGTTGAATCCGCTGCTCAGGACGTGCGTGATAAAGTCTCGCGCGTTCGCGGCCTGCTTCCGGAAGACGTCGAAGAGCCTGTGGTCGCGAAACAGGAAGCGGATGCCTTCCCGATCATGTTTCTCTCGCTGACCTCGAAGAATTATGACTTGATGGAGCTGTCCGATCTCGCCGACCGCCAGATCAAGCCGCGGCTGCAAACGATTCCAGGCGTTTCGGGTGCACCGATCTACGGAGAGCGAAGATTTGCAGTGCGCGTATGGCTCTCGCCTTCCGAGCTCGCTGCACGCGGACTTACACCACAGGACGTCGAGACAGCGATCCGCTCGCGCAGCGTCGAAATCCCCGCCGGCCGAATTGAATCGGACCGCCGCGAGTTTTCTGTCCGCTATCTGGGTGAGATGAGAACCCCAAGCGAGTTCGCCGATATCACGGTTGCCAGTGGCAATGGGCAACTGGTGAAGATCGGCGACGTCGCGCGAGTCGAGCCCGGCCCGGAAGACGATCGCTCAGTAACACGATACTCGCGCCAACCGGCAATCTTCATCGGCGTCGTCAGGCAATCCAAGGCGAATGTGCTCGCGGTTGCCGCTGGAGTTCAGAAAGAATTGCCTGCTGTACGCGCCGCTCTTCCCCCGGGCGTCGAGCTGCAGATGGCGTTCGACGGATCGGTATTCGTTCAGCGATCGATTACCGAGGCGAAGGAAACTCTTCTGATCACCGCCGGCCTGGTGATCCTGATCATCTTCCTGTTCCTCGCCACGTTCCGTGCGACGATTGTCCCGGCCCTCGCAATCCCCGTTTCAATCATCGGGACATTCGCGATTCTCGGGGCATTCGGGTACTCCGTCAACACACTTACGTTGCTGGGGTTGATACTCGCAATCGGTATCGTTGTCGATGACGCTATCATCGTGATGGAAAATGCGTATCGACATCAGGAAGAGCTCGGCAAGGACCCGGAGACTGCGGCAATCGACGGCACTCGCGAGATAACGACCGCCGTAATCGCGACAACGATCTCGCTGCTCGCGGTTTTCTCGCCGCTGCTTTTCCTCACCGGAGCAACGGGGCGACTCTTCAACGAATTCGGTGCTGCCGTCGGAGGATCTGTTCTGATCTCCGGCATCGTAGCGCTTACTCTGACCCCGATGCTCTCGGCGAAAATCCTGAGAGTCTCGACTCGAGAGTCACGTTTCCATCATGTGGTCGGCGGCGTGCTCAACGGAATCACGTCGCGTTACGAGCGTACGCTGGGGCGCGCTC
>JBDTNA010000504.1:0-2428 GCA_039933985.1 Gemmatimonadales bacterium
ACGGCAAGGCCTCTCGACGCGTGCGCCTCGGCAAGGTGCGGGGCAAGGTCGAGCGCACGCTTGCTCGCCGACTCCGCACGACTCAGGTTCTCGGCCGACGCGTAATAATACTGATATAGAAACGAGCAGCAGTCGGCGACGCCGGCGTGCGCGAGGGCGTAACCAGGATCCAGCTCGACGGCCCGATCGAACATCTGCATCGCGAACTCCAATGCGCGCCTGCGATGCTGATGAAAGAACTGGCGCCCGCGCAGGTAGAATTCGTATGCCTCGACGTTTGCGGTCGGGACCTGCTCGATTGCTTTTTTCTCGTCTTCGGTGAGAACGACGCGAAGTGCCGCGACAATGCTCGCGGAGATCTCGTCCTGAATCGCAAAGACATCCTCGAGCTCGCGATCATATCGCTCTGCCCACAGCTGTGAGTTGTCCGTGGCGTTGACCAGCTGGGCCGTGACGCGAAGCCGCTTGCCCGCCTTGCGAACGCTGCCTTCGAGCACTGTTCCCACCTGTAGTTTCCGGCCGATCTCCCTGATGTCCTCGTTTTTTCCCTTGAATGAAAATGAGGACGTTCGCGACGACACCTTGAGAGCTTTGATCTTTGAGAGCGCGTTGATGATTTCCTCTGCAACTCCGTCGGCGAAATACTCGCCTTCAGGATCTGCGCTCTGGCTTATGAATGGGAGAACAGCGATGGACTTTGCTGTCCCCGCGCCTGCCTGACTGAGCAGGCTCCCATCCGGTGTCGAGAGATGCGACGCAACAAGGGCGCGCGCGAACTCGATCGTAGTGGGAAAGCGGTCGGTCGAATCTTTCGCGAGTGCTTTCTGAAGCGCGGATTCAATTTCCGACGTCGCGTCGCGAAACACCTCGCGAATCGAAGGCACGGGCTCGCTGAAGCGCTTGCTCAGCACAGCCTGCGCAGTCGCGCCGGTAAAAGGCTTCCGTCCAGAAAGCATCTCGTACAGCACGCACGCCAGACTGTATTGATCGCTGCGTCCGTCGATGACGCTTTCCCCTGCCGCCTGCTCGGGGCTCACGTAGGCCGGCGTGCCCACCATCATTCCCGTCTGCGTCAGTGTGTCGGCCGACGCGACACTCACCGCTTTCGCGATTCCGAAGTCTGTAACGAGCGCCTCGCCATCCTGCAGCATCACGTTTTCCGGCTTTATGTCCCGGTGCACGATGTTCTGGCGATGTGCGTAGTCGAGCGCGCTCGCTATTCCACGAACGATTTGAAGCGACTCCTCTGTCGACAGGCGCCCGTCCCGGAGGAGGCGATCGCGAAGGGACTCTCCTTCGACGAGCGGCATCACGTAGTAGAGAAACCCGCCCGCTTCGCCAGAGTCATAGAGCGGGACGATATGCGGGTGGTTCAGGCGCGCAGCCAGCTTGATCTCGCGCAGGAACCGGTCGGGCCCGAGCGATGAGCTCAGCTCGGGGTGGAGAACCTTTACCGCAACACGCCGGTCATGACGCAAATCATCCGACAGATAAACCGTGGCCATTCCGCCGCGCCCCAGCTCTCGCACAAGGCGATAGCGTGAGGCGAGTGCGGATTCAATCCCATCTTGCAATCACTGCTCCGGTGGAGGGAACGCGAGCGACACAAGGTACCGAAACGGTCAAGCCAGAGCCAGCTAGACGGCAATGTCCCTGGGGAGCTCAAGTGTTGTTCGGAAAGGCACTTACCCGCTAAGTTTCAAGGCTATGTTCGAAGACCTCAGCGAAAAGCTAGAAGCGACATTTGCCCGCCTGCGCGGGCGCGGAACCCTCTCGGAATCCGACATCAAGGAAGGACTCCGCGAGGTGCGACGCGTCCTCCTCGAGGCCGACGTCAACTTCCAGCTCACACGCGAGTTCCTCGAGCGGGTCGAGAAGAAAGCGGTAACAGTCAACACCCTCTCGACCGTGTCCCCCGCACAGCAGCTCGTCAAGATCGTCCACGAAGAGCTCGCCCACATGCTCGGCGAGCGTCGCGAGGGACTGAAGCTGAGCTCGGTCCCGCCAACCGTCATCATGATGGTTGGATTGCAGGGCTCCGGAAAAACGACGACAGCTGCCAAGCTCGCGAGAAAACTGAAAGGCGAGGGAAGAGCTACGCGCCTCGTTGCAGCCGACGTGTATCGTCCAGCCGCCATCGATCAGCTCGAGACGCTTGGAGCGCAGCTCGAGGTTCCCGTTTATTCGGACCGATCGACAAACGATGTCATAAAGATCGCGAAAGCCGGCGTCGAGCAATCGAAGCGCGAGCGCGATCGCGTCGTCATCATCGATACCGCCGGACGACTGCAGATCGACGAGGAGATGATGGACGAGCTTCGTCATCTCAAGGAAGCGCTGCGCCCCACCGAAATTCTGTTCGTCGCCGACGGAATGACCGGACAGGAAGCGGTGAAGATCGCGCAGGGTTTCGACAATGCGCTCGGCG
>JBDTNA010000505.1:0-2425 GCA_039933985.1 Gemmatimonadales bacterium
AGCCGCCAAGGCCGCGCTCGTGAGCGCGCTCTCGGATTCTCTCATCAATGGATACATCTATGAGAAAACGGGACGCATTCTCGCCGACTCGCTCAACGCCGAGCTGTCATCGGGAGCTTACAACGGTTTCGATACGGGAGAGACGTTTGCCCAGCGTGTGAACCAGACGCTCAAACGAATCGCGAACGATCGGCACCTCGGAGTTCAGTACCTTCGCGCATCAGGCGATCCGCGTCGCGTTCGGGTGAGAGTTCCACCTGGTGGGCCGGTTGCAGCCACGGCGCCGGTTCCGTCCGACCGGCGAATCATCTCGTTTCCGCAGTACGGTATCGGACCAGCGCAGATTCTTCCCGGCAACATCGGCTACCTCAATCTTTCTGGCTTCACTGGAGACTCAGGCGCAATTCAGGCGATTGACTGCGTGATGAAAATCTTTGCTGGAACCGGTGCGATTATCATCGACGTGGGACAGAATCGAGGCGGAGGTCCGCTGATCATCCAGTATCTGTCCGCCTATTTCTTCGACAAGCCAACACACCTTGTGTCGAGCTACATGCGCGGGATGGATGCGCCGTCGGAGCGGTGGACCGCGAAGTCGGTCAAAGGCCGGCGGCTTCCGAAGACGCCGGTGTACGTACTCACGAGCAGACGCACGATCTCCGCTGCCGAGTCTTTCGCATTCGGATTGAGAAATCACAAGCGAATCACGATCGTCGGAGAACCGACGGCGGGTGGCGGACACTTCGGAGACTTCGTCGATCTCACACCGGGCTTCTCGCTGTTTTTGCCGAGAGGGCGCACCTACAACCCGGCGACGAATGAAGGTTGGGAGGCAGAAGGTCTCAAGCCCGACATTGCAGTCCCGTATGAGAAAGCTCTTGAGACTGCGCTGGCATTGGCTGGAAAGAAGTAGATTCCAGCCTATGACACAGACGATGCTGCGGCCGCGCCAGCGCGTCGCGGGGACTGCCGAGATACGAATTCAGTTTCCCGCGCTCGAGAGAATTCATAACGGCGCGCCAGTCGCGTATTTCGACGGACCCGGCGGCACCCAGGTTCCGCGTTCCGTTGCCGATGCGATGGTGGATTACCTCTACCATCACAATGCGAACACCGAGTGGGAGTATCCCACCAGCGCGGAGACGGACGATGCGATCGCATACGCGCGCCGGGCGTTCGCCGATTTCCTGAATGCTTCGCCGAACGAGATCGTGTTCGGCGCAAACATGACGACGTTGACGTTTCATCTGTCGAGAGCAATTGGCCGCGGCTTCTCGTCGGGCGACGAGATTGTCGTTACCGAACTGGATCATCATGCGAACGTCGATCCGTGGAGACAGTTGGCGCGTGATCGCGATCTGACAGTCCGAACGGTGCGCATGATTCCCGAAACCGGCCAGCTCGACCTGGAGGAGCTCCGCAATCTCATCAATGGCCGGACAAAGCTGGTTGCAGTCGGTGCGGCATCGAACGCGCTTGGAACAATCAGTGATGTCCGAAAGGCAGGAGAGCTCGCGCATAAAGCAGGAGCGCTGATGTTCGTCGATGCGGTTCACTATGCTCCGCACTCGCTTCCAGACGTTCGCCACCTCGATTGCGATTTCCTCGCATGCTCGGCCTACAAGTTCAACGGGCCCCACATCGGCATTCTGTATGGAAGAGAAGCTCTTCTCGAGTCGACGGACTTTCCAAAGCTTCGGCCTGCGCACGACAATGCCCCTGATCTAGCTGAGACGGGAACATTGAATCATGAGGGGATCGTTGGGGCGGCGGCGGCCGTCGATTTCTTTGCTTCGCTCAACAGCGCCAGCAACACAAGGAGAGGGCGACTGGAGGCAACGTTCAACGAGCTTCACACGCGCGGAAGCGTGCTCGTAGAAGAGATGTGGGAAGGTCTTTCGTCGATCGGCGGCGTCACCGTTTATGGACCATCGCCCGATTCGCCGCGAACGCCAACAATCGCATTCACGGTGAAGGGAACTCACTCCCGTGAGGTTGCGCGCCGGCTGGCCGAGAGGGCGGTGTTCGTGTCGCACGGTGATTTCTACGCGACGACAGTTGTCGAGCGGCTGGGACTTGCCGAAGAGGGTCTCGTTCGCGCGGGTTGCTCGGTGTACACAACGCGGGATGAAGTGAAACGGCTTGTCGATGGCGTCCGGGAGATCGCGGCGGCGAATGCGGATTAGGCGCTACGAGGAATCTGATTGGGACGAGTGGTTTCGCATGAGCTGCGCACTTTTTCCCGGCGTGACGATTGAAGAAGATGAGGCCGAGATGAGACACACGCTCGAGCGCGCGGATGCGGTCGTCCTCGTACTCGAGCGAGAAGATGGATCGCTCGCCGGATACGTGGAGGCAGGCGAGCGCTCGATCGCTGATGGATGCCTCAGCAGTCCGGTTGGTTATGTCGAGGCGTGGTACGTCG
>JBDTNA010000506.1:0-2417 GCA_039933985.1 Gemmatimonadales bacterium
CAATTCGGTCGCCGGATTTCGCGATGGCATCTACTTCGAGTTCGTCCACGACACGGAAGTGCTTCGGAATGTGAGCGAAGGGAACCTTCGCTACGGGCTCCACTTCATGTACTCCGACGACTGCGAATATGTCGGCAACACGTTCCGGCACAACGGATCGGGTGTCGCCGTCATGTACACGAAGCGTGTTCGCATGAAAAGCAACCGATTCGAGCATAACTGGGGCGCTGCGGCATATGGACTTCTCCTCAAGGAGATCTATGACAGCCGCATCGAGAACAATGTTTTCGCCGAGAACACGACTGGCCTGCTTGCAGATGGAGCGACACGAGTGCAGGCAACCGGGAACACCTTCATCCACAATGGATGGGCGGTCAAAGTTGAAGGCAGCACACAGGACGGGTTTTTCTCGGCGAATAATTTCATCGACAACACTTTCGACGTCACAACAAACAGCCGAGAGCCGTCCACGAAGTTCGAAGGCAACTTCTGGGACGCGTATCACGGCTATGATCTGGACCGCGACGGCGTTGGCGACATACCACATCCCCCTGTCCGTCTCTTCTCGATGATCGTCGAGCGGAATCCGCAGGCAATCGTCCTGATGCGCAGTGCGCTTGCATCGCTGCTCGACGCCGCCGAGCGTCTCATGCCGTCGCTGACACCGGAGCTGTTCGTAGATCCGAGACCCGTGATGCGGAGGATCGGATGATCGCTATCTGTAACCTGAAGAAACGGTTTGGTGTCCTGGAAGTTCTTCGAGGCGTCGACATGGTTGTCCCGGCCGGACGAATCACGGGAGTCGTCGGACCAAATGCAGCAGGAAAGACCACGCTCATCAAGTCGATACTCGGCCTGACGCGCGCCGACAGCGGCGGGATTGATGTAGCAGGAGTGCAGGTGAACGGTGACGAATCGTATCGACACCGGATCGGCTATATGCCTCAGATCGCGAGGTTCCCATCGAACCTTACTGGAGCCGAGCTGCTGAAGATGCTTCGCGATCTCCGCCCGCAGGCTTCGGGTATTGATGAGGATCTGATCGAGAGCTTTGGCCTCGCGCGCGAAATGCACAAGAAGCTCGACACGCTTTCTGGCGGGACGAAGCAGAAGATCAACGCCGTAGCCGCCTTCCTGTTCAGACCTGACCTGTTGATTCTCGATGAGCCGACAGCCGGACTCGATCCACGATCATCCAGCGTTCTGAAGGACAAGATTCTCACTGAGCGCGCCGCAGGGCGCACCTTCCTGATTGCATCACACCTCATGTCCGAGCTGGAAGAGCTCGCGGACCAGGTGATCTTCATCAATGAAGGGAGAGTGCAGTTCAGCGGATCAATTCACCAGATCATGGAACTCACGCGTGAGGCGAATCTCGAGCGAGCAATCGCCGAGTTGATGGAACGGGGAGCGGCGGCGTGACAAACATCGTCAGAGCGCGAACTGCCGAGAGTGGCGGGATATGGCAGGTTGCGAAGCCGCAGGTGCGAAATGTCGTGCGGAGCCGTTGGCTGCTCTTTTATGTCGGATTCTTCATGCTTTCGACTGAAGGGCTGCTGCGATTTACCGGCGGAGATGCTAGGACGCTACTCAGTCTCGCAAATGTCGTGTTGTTCGTGGTTCCGCTGATGACTGTCGTGTACGGAACGATATACCTCTATAACAGCAGGGAATTCATCGAGCTCCTGCTCGCCCAGCCTCTCAAGCGGCGCACGGTGTTCGGCGGACTCTACATCGGCCTCACGATACCGCTAGTTGCCGCTTTGATCGCAGGTGTGTCAGCGCCGTTCCTGCTGCACGGTCTCGACGCGGCGAGCCGATTACCGCTGGCGACAATGCTCGTTGGAAGCGCGGCGCTCACCATGATCTTCACCGGCATCTCGTTCTGCGTCGCCCTCAGGTTCGAGGATCGGCTGACAGGACTGGGAGCAGGAATGGCGATCTGGCTGATACTCGCTCTCGTGTATGACGGTGTGATGCTGTTCGTCGTGTCGGTTCTGGCCGATCACTCGATCGAGCGATCGCTGCTCGTCGCATCGCTGGCGAATCCGATCGACCTCGTACGAATAGCTCTCCTGCTTCAGTTCGATGTGTCCGCGCTGATGGGATATACGGGCGCGGTCTTCAGCCGTTTCTTCTCTGGCCCGACTGGGCTGATGGTAATTGGTGCGGCGCTGACGACGTGGATCGGGGCGCCCATTCTTCTCGGCTTGTCATCGTTCAAGCGAAAGGATTTCTGATCTGCAACCGCCGCTTGCTGCGGCAATCACATAACAAGAGGAATTGAAAATGATCCGAAAGAATCATATGCGCATGTTCTGCTCAGTAGTCGCGGCCGTTGCGGCGATCACGATAATGGGTTGCTCAGGCGAGAAAAAAGAGGGTGCAGAGAAAGAGTCGGCTGAGCATGCCGAATC
>JBDTNA010000507.1:0-2416 GCA_039933985.1 Gemmatimonadales bacterium
CCCGGCTCGCAACGGCCGGGAATCGCACAATCTCGAGCATTTGACCCGTCACCAACTGGAGCCAATGCAAGCATCTGAAGTCCTCCACAAAGAACTCTCGAGCAGTCCTCTCTGGAATCCGGACTTATCGCCAACGCCGCTGTCGCGCCGGACATGGTCCACCTACAACATCGCCGCGCTATGGATCGGGATGGCGGTGGTCATCACGACCTACACGCTCGCGTCAGGTCTCATGCAGCACGGCATGACATGGTACCAGGCGCTGTTCACGATCCTGCTCGGCAACTTGATCGTGCTCCTGCCGATGATTCTCAACGCTCACGCTGGGACGAAGTACGGCATCTCGTTCCCTGTGCTTTGCCGCGCGAGCTTCGGAGTGCGAGGCGCAAATGTCGCCGCCATGCTCCGCGCCATCGTCGCCTGCGGATGGTTTGGAATTCAGACCTGGATCGGCGCGCTGGCGCTCGATGCACTTATGAATGCGGCATGGTCGGGCTGGTCGCAGGTCGGAATTCACACCGCGCTGTCGTTCGCGATCTTCTGGGGCATCCAGGTCTGGATCATCCTGCATGGAACCGAGGGCATCAAGATTCTCGAGAGCTGGTCGGCGCCGCTGCTGCTCGGCGGCGGCCTGGCTCTTCTCATCTGGGCGATCAGGAACGGCGGCGGACTCACAAACATTCTCGAGGGATCGGTCAGGCTTCGGTCGGCCTCGACACCCTTCTGGACGCTCTTCCCCGCTGCGCTGACGGCAAACGTCGGCTACTGGGCGACGCTCTCGCTCAACATTCCCGATTTCACACGATACGCCAGGAGCCAGAAATCACAGGCACTCGGCCAGGCGCTCGGACTGCCGGGCGCGATGGTGCTCTTCGCATTCATCGGTGTCGCGGTTACAAGCGCAACGATCGTAATTTTTGGTAAGGCGATCTGGGATCCAGTTGAGCTCATCACCAGGATCGGAAGCGCATGGGTGATCATTGCCGGCGCGCTCGTCGTTCTCGTCGCGCAGCTCACCACCAACATGGCGGCGAATGTCGTGTCGCCGGCAAACGATTTCTCCAATCTGAGTCCGCGTCGAATCACCTACGTCACCGGAGGATTGATCACGGCCGTGGTCGGCGTCCTGATGATGCCGTGGAAGCTCTACTCGGACGCGGCCGCCTACATCTTCACCTGGCTGATCGGCTACTCGAGCCTCATGGGCGCGCTCGGCGGAATTCTCATCGCTGACTACTGGATCCTGAGGCGCCAGCAACTGGACCTGAAAGATTTGTTCTCGATGGAAGGACGCTACACCTATTCCAATGGCGTGAACTGGCGCGCCATCGCGGCGCTCGTGCTCGCGGTTCTCCCTGTGATCCCCGGATTCATCAACGCCGCGCTCACCCCGGGCGGACAAGTCGCGAACCCCGGGTTCTTCGACCGTCTCTACACCTACGCGTGGTTCGTCACGTTTGCGCTCAGCTTTGCATTCTATCTAATTCTGATGCGCGGCACCGCTCGCGATACTGCGTCTGAACTCCCTCAATGAATCACCCAATCACCGAACGCTGAGACTGAATCAATGTCCAAAGTCGTAAAATGCGGACTCATCCAGGCTACGCATGCTTGCAGCACGAGCGAGTCGCTGGAGACAATCCGCGAAGCGAACATCGCCAAGCATGTCCCGCTCATCGAGCAGGCGGCGAAGGAGGGTGTGCAGATCATCTGCATGCAGGAGATTTTCACCGGGCCTTACTTCTGCGCTGAGCAAACCACGCGCTGGTACGATTCGACTGAAGGAATTCCGGATGGACCAACGACAAAGCTGATGCAGGAGATCGCCAAGCGGCACAGCATGGTGATTGTCGTCCCGATATATGAGGAAGAATCGCCCGGTGTCTACTATAACACGGCAGCAGTGATCGACGCCGATGGAACGTACCTCGGCAAATACAGAAAAAATCACATCCCTCACGTCGCGCCGGGATTCTGGGAGAAGTTCTACTTCAAGCCGGGCAATCTTGGATACCCTGTGTTCAAGACTGCCTACGCCGACGTCGGTGTCTACATCTGCTACGATCGGCACTTCCCTGAGGGAGCGCGTGCGCTCGGATTGAACGGCGCGGAAATCGTGTTCAATCCTTCAGCGACAGTCGCCGGCTTGTCAGAGTATCTATGGAAGCTCGAGCAGCCGGCGCACGCAGTGGCGAACGCGTATTTCGTCGGCGCGATCAATCGCGTCGGACACGAGCAGCCGTGGGATATCGGTGAGTTCTACGGGCAGAGCTACTTCTGCGATCCGCGCGGTCAGTTCCTCGCAACGGCAAGCCGCGACAAAACCGAGCTCATCACGGCCGAGCTGGACCTGGACAAGATCCGCGAAGTGCGAAACACCTGGCAGTTCTATCGCGACAGAAGACCGGAGACATAC
>JBDTNA010000508.1:0-2403 GCA_039933985.1 Gemmatimonadales bacterium
ATTTCGGCTTCCTGGGCGTGGAATTTCGCGTTCAGAATGTGATGCGGGATCTGCGCATGCAGATTTTCGCTCACCTGCAGCGGCTGTCGATCTCGTTCTTCGACCGAAATCCGGCAGGACGTCTGATCACGCGTGTCACTTCCGACGTCGAGACGCTGAACGAGCTTTTCACTTCGGGCGTCGTCTCGGGACTTGGCGATGTCTTCACGCTGATTGCAATCGGAGTTGCGATGGTCGTGATCGACTGGCGTCTGTCGCTTGCGGCGCTGGTGGTGATTCCTCTCGTCGCCCTCGTTTCACACTGGTTCCGCACGCGCGTTCGCGATGCGTACCGTGACATTCGAACTCGACTCGCGCGAATCAATTCGTTCCTGCAGGAGCGCATCACGGGAATGCGAATCGTGCAGCTGTTCGGACGGGAAGAGCTGGAGGCGGAGACGTTTCGCAAGCTGAACGCCGATCATCGTGAAGCGCACGTGCGATCGATCACCGTCTATGCGATCTACTTTCCGGCAATCGAGCTTCTGACGTCGGTAGCGATCGCCCTCCTGATCGTCGTGAGCGCGAATCTCGTTCACGCCGGGACGCTGACTGTCGGTGCGCTGGCGGCGTTCCTTCAGCTTGGGCGTCGTTTCTATCAACCGCTTCAGGACCTCGCGGAAAAGTTCAACATTCTTCAGAGCGCGATGGCGAGCTCGGAGAGAATCTTTCAGCTTCTGGACACTGAGCCGGGCAGGACGGAGACGCGAAAGACGCCTCGCGGCAGGATCAGGACGAAAGTCGAAGTGCGTTTCGAGGATGTGTGGTTCGCATACGACATTGGACACATCGCCCGACAAGGGTCCGACACTCCGCTGGAGCCGGAATGGGTGCTCAAGGGCGTCTCATTCACAGCGAGGCCCGGTCAAACGCTCGCGCTTGTCGGTCACACCGGGGCGGGGAAGACGACGATCGTCAATCTTCTGATGCGGTTCTACGATCCGCAGCGCGGTCGAATTCTGATCAACGGAACCGACATCAAGGATATGCCGGTCGAAGAGCTGAGGGGCCTGATTGCCTACGTACAGCAGGACATTTTCCTTTTTGCGGGCGATGTCGCGACGAACATCAGACTGTCGAATCCACTGACCGTCGAGGAGGTGGCGGCGGCGGCGGCGCGCGTCGGCGCCGATCGGATCATTCGCCGCCTCCCAGCGGGATACTCTCATCAGCTCGGCGAGCGGGGAGCGACCATCAGCGTGGGTGAACGACAGCTCCTGTCGTTTGCGAGGGCGGTGGCGGCGGATGCGTCGCTGTTGATTCTCGACGAAGCGACCAGCGCCGTGGACAGCGAGGTCGAGGCGGAGATTCAGCTGGCCTTGGGCTTTCTGATGGAGGGCAGGACCACGATCGCGATTGCTCACCGGCTGAGCACGATCGTCTCGGCAGACGAAATCCTCGTTCTGCGCCATGGAGAGGTGGTCGAGCGGGGCACTCATGAAGAGCTTCTGGCGAGGGGCGACCTCTATGACAGGCTGTGGCGGCTTCAGAGCGGAGATGTGCCCCGCGACGTGCTGCGCGTAAGCTAGTCTTGCTGGCCTTGTGGACTGTGGCGTAGTTTGTGTATCAACTGAACCGTTCCGTGAGCTATTTCATTGACATTTTCTTGCCCGCCTGAGGCGGGGAGCGCGCTTTAGTGCACCTTGCTGTCTCCGCTAGAACCGATACGGGCAGGCTGCGCAAGGGCAATGAGGACAACCTTTACGCCGATGCCAACGAGTACCGCGGGCTATTCATAGTCGCGGACGGCATGGGCGGTCACGCCGCAGGCGAGATCGCCAGCCAGATGGCAGTCGAGCTCATCGCCAGCGAGCTGGCCGACCTCAACGACCTGGCTGCCGCGGAGTCGGGAGAGCGAGTCGCAAAGACCCTTAAACTCGCCAACCGGCAGGTCTTCCAGCGGACGATGAAAGAGGTCGAGAAGACCGGGATGGGCAGCACCGCGTCTGCCCTTCTTCTTTCGGACACGCGGTATCTCATAGGACATGTCGGGGATTCGCGCATTTACCTGGTGCGCGATGGTGAGATGAAGCAGCTCACGCGCGATCACTCGCTGGTGCAGGAGCAGGTGGACGCCGGCATTATCACGGCAGAGCAGGCGAGACATCATCCCCAGAGCAACGTGATCACGTGCTGCATCGGGATGAGCAGCGAGATCGAGCCGGACATTCTCAACGGCGAAACACGCGTCGGCGACGTGTTCCTTCTCGCCAGCGATGGTCTCACCGGAATGGTCGAGGACCGCAGGCTTCAGCAGCTGCTGCAGTCGCGCGCCAATCCAGAACGGATTGTCAACGCGATGATCACCGACGCAAACAACAATGGCGGAATCGACAACATCACGGCGATCGTCGTGAAGGTCGT
>JBDTNA010000509.1:0-2374 GCA_039933985.1 Gemmatimonadales bacterium
GACGAACGTTGAATTCATCATCTGAACGGAGCACCGATGACCGTGTTTGCGGGAGCAGGGAATACAGTCAACCAGCGGGACGCTTCATCTCTCGATCGGAGGATACTGTCACGTCGCGAAGTTGATGCGATTGCGACAATTCTCGAGATCCTCGGTGCCGAGGCTCCGTCTGCTTTCACTCGTGACATCGAATGCATCGAAAGACACGCATTCGGTGATTTCGAAATAGACGTTCGCCTGAGAACAGTTTTCCGTGGAGGCTTGCCCGTGCACCTCACTCCCCGGGAGTATGACCTCCTTCTCGCGCTGGCACGCCGCGACGGAGCGCCAGCCTCAGCCGGGGAGCTGGTCGAAGAGGTTTGGAGGGGGCGGGTCGGGGCAGGATCGAGAACGATTTCACAGCATGTCCTTTCTCTACGTCAGAAGCTGGAGCGGAATCCCTCGGCACCTCGCTACCTCGTCACGATCCCGAAGATCGGATATCGCCTCGAGGGAGGCTCGCGACGGGTGAGCACGTCCGATTCCGCCGGCAACCGGCGGTAGCTGATCTCTTTACCGCACCGGCACGATTTCGTCGCCTTACCTTGACACACCAGGTCGACCTTAGGGCCAGTATCTCCTCTCTGTATTCTGAGCGCGAGGGTTCAATGCCTGGCATGGTGAAACGAGTAGTTCTCGTGGGGATTGACGGTCTTGAGCCGGGAACCATTGAAAGATTTTCGCTTTTCAATTTCAGACGAATAATCGAACGAGGCGCGTCGGCGGTGATCGCCCCGTCGGTGAATTCCGAGTCGACTGCCGGCGGCGTCATCTCTCTTCTAACCGGAATGTCCTCCGTACGCGGCGAGGCGGAAGGCGCGAGTTGTTCATTCATCCAGCGTGCGTCGCGGCGGTTCGAGCCACTTGCAAAGTCGATCTGCAACGAGGGTTTCCAGGTGTCGGGGTTTCTTGGTGATGTCCCGGCTGCCGCGCAAGCGGTGACAAAAAGCCTGGCGTGGCATCTTGGATTTCACAATTTGAGCTTCAAGGGGGCAACTTCCGCGGAGGTCGTCAGCGCGTCATTGAACGTTCTTTGCACGCAGCGGCGCGGCCTGATCGGAATTCACCTGCTGGACCTTGCACGCGCAAAGCGGTCGGAAGATTCGGATGACTACGGTCATGCAGCTCAACGAATTGATCAATCGCTGGGTATTCTTCCGTCGCTCAGCGGTGCGACATCCGGCGACTCCCTTCTCGTCATCGTGGCGGCTCAGCCCGTCGCCACAGGTACAGAAACAGGTCAGTCGCGGCTGGTTCTGTTCGGGCGAAGCGTAGAGAGTGGTACCTGTGACAACGTCTCGATTCTAGACGTTGCTCCAACGATCATGTGGGCTCTCGGTCTCGCCATTCCAGGGAACTACGAGGGTCGCCCGCTGACAGAGGCCTTTGGGGCACCGGCCGTCTCGGCGCGAGCGTTCGCGTAACGCTAAATCACGATGCCACAGCGTGCGATTGAAACCGAGGATCTCGATCTGGAGCTGATCGTTCCGCGCGCTCCAGAGGGTGTGATCATAGTCATCGACGGAGACTGGCGGGATTCGGCGCGTCGGAGGGCAAGTGCCCTGGGAAATTGTCTCTCAACGCGACGCTACGCTGTATGCGTTCTGGAGCCGGCCCCGCGGCGATGGCCGGCGCTTGTTTCGAGCGATGAAACCGACGAAATGAATTTGATCACTGAGCGGCTTGCGGCCGCCACTCACGCGATAAGACAATCGCACGACCTGAAGGATCTTCCCATCGGACACGTCGCGTGCGGCATTGGAAGCGCTGCGTCGATGGTAGTTGCTGCTGCCGATTCTTCGCTTGTCCACGCGATTGTAACAACCGATGGTCGCCCCGATCTAGCGGGCGTGAGACTCCATCGCTTCAAAGCCGCTTCGCTCTTTATCGTGACACGAGATGATCGTGACCTGTACGAAATGAATCGTTGGGCGCAGCGACGATTGAGTTGTCCGACAAGGCTCGACATCATCGAGCGGAGATATCAGGACATTCCGATCGGCATTGACATAGACGATATCGCGAAGCACTCAATCCGGTGGTTCGACACTCACATGGCGAGAGGGACACGAACCGTTCCAGTGCGATCCGTCAAACAAACAACGCTGTTTGTTGATCAAATGGGTTCGGCTTGACAATACGTAACGTTTCAGTTACCTATGGGTCATGCCTCGACCCTCAGCCCATTCCGACGTCTTCCAGGCCGTAGCCGATCCCACCCGGCGCGCGATCCTTGATCGCCTGCGAAAGGGAAGCGCGCCGGTCACCGAGCTTGCGTCGGGGTTTCGCGTCAGCCGTCCCGCGATTTCCAGACATCTGCGAGTGCTCCGCAACG
>JBDTNA010000510.1:0-2373 GCA_039933985.1 Gemmatimonadales bacterium
GGCTTTGCTCCCGTCAGCGCGGTCTGCCTTTTCTATCAGAGATCTGGTGCCGGGATGCCGCTCCATGATGAACGACCTCGCGCCTACTGCTACGCGCAATCCCTCAACTTCACCTTCGACGCCCTGCCCGGGAGATTCAACCACATCTGTCGCTGTAGCGGAGCCGATCCCCCTGCGCTCCGCCTCCCGTATCAGTGTCCGCGCCAGAAGATGGCCGGAGCCCTGCTCCACCGCGCTGGCGAGACGAAGGACCTCTGTCTCACTCACGGAATTCGAAGCGATCACGCGGGAGACGTAGGGACGACCGATGGTGATGGTTCCCGTCTTGTCGAACAGAACCGTGGTAATCGTTCCAAGTGCTTCGAGCGCGCCGCCATTGCGCATCAGGATCTGACGCCGGGCAGATTGATTCATTCCACCGAGTACTGCGACCGGCGTCGCGAGAATCAGTGGACAGGGTGTGGCGATGGCGAGCACCGCCAGGACTCTGCTCCACTCGCCTGATACTCCATACGCCACCGCGCAGACGATCAATGTCAGAGGCGTGAAAAGCACTGCGTACCTGTCGGCGATGCGTTGCAGTGGCGTCTTGCTGCCCTGCGCCTCGCGCACGAGTGCAACGATCCGCGCGTATTGACTCTCCTGAGCCACAGCAAGCACGCGAATGACGAGCGGCCCCTCTTGATTAATGCTTCCGCTCATCACCTTCGATGCGGCCGTCACCCGTTCGGGCATCGGCTCCCCAGTAAGGCTCGATGTGTCGACGTGCGAGTTGCCTTTGACTACCTCACCATCACACGGAACCATTTCCCCCGGGCGAACTAGAATCGTGTCGCCCTGACGCACGAGATCGACATCGACGTCCTCGACGGACCCTCCGATCACACGATGCAAAGTGGTCGGAACAGCTTCCTCCAGAGCACGCAGCGCATCCGTTGCACGCCCCTCGGCGAGATGCTCGAGCGCTTCGCCTCCCGACTGCATCAGGACTATCACCAGACCGACCACGGGTTGGCCGAGCAGCAGCGATGCGAGCACTGCCAGAGATGCGACTACGTCGGCGGCAAATTTACCGCGAGTCATCCCGCGCACCGTGCTCCATAATATCGGTGCCGATGTGATCAGCAGTCCCGCCATCCATATCCCGTGACGCCATGAGGGGCCGGCTGGGAGGAATGTCGCGGCCCCACCTATCAGAATGAACAGAAAAGCGGAAATCGGAATGCGGTATCGCATGAGATGCAATCTCATCAGTTATTCCATTCTACCCATCAGGAGAACGTGGATGCCCCGTCCGGGAAACACCTACGGAGCTCCTCACAGGTTGACCGCGCAATCTGCTGTGCTTCATTCGTCGGTATGACCCATGCTTGTACGGCATCGCCTTTAACACTTATCCGCATCGCTGCGTCCCCCTTTGCTGCGTGATTGCGTTCGGCATCGACACGTAGACCAAGAAACTCCAGCCTTCTGCAGATGCGGCTCCGCATCGAATCGGAACGCTCACCAATACCGCCGGTGAATGCGATCGCGTCCACGCCTCCGAGTGCCGCGGCAAATGCCCCGATGTACTTGCAGGCACGGTACGCGAAAATCTCCAACGCCTGCTCCGCGCGCTCGTTTTTCTCCAGCGCCGCTTGTTCAAGATCGCGCACATCTGCGCTAAAACCCGAAAGACCGCGCAGACCACTTTCGTTATTGAGCAAGTCATCCACTTCGTCTGCTGTCATCCGAGCCGTGCGAATGAGATACAGAATGAGACCGGGATCGACATCGCCAGAGCGCGTCCCCATCACCAGGCCTTCCATAGGCGTAAACCCCATGCTGACATCGACACTCTGACCATCGCGCACGGCGCATACGCTTGCGCCGCTGCCGAGATGACACGTAATGAGCCGGGTGCCTTCCGCGCTTCGTCCCAGGCATTCAATCAGCCGTGCAGACACGTAAGCGTGCGAGATGCCGTGAAAGCCGTAGCGACGTAAACCGTAGCGGGCGCATAGCTCGACCGGCAACGCATAGGCGCGGGCAACCGCCGGCAGTGTCTTGTGGAACGCAGTGTCGAACACTGCAATGAGTGGAGCTCGAGGGAGAGATTGTTGTACCAGCTCGAGCACAGCTATGTCTGCCGGTAGGTGCAGCGGAGCCAATTCCTCCAGCGCGCGGAGCTCGTCGAGTATAGCAGGTGATACGCGCGTCGGTTGCACAAATTTTTCGCCACCATGTACGACGCGGCACCCGACAGCATCGATCGATGTTGGTAATTGCGTGCCTTTGCCGACATCGGAAAGAAGGCGCTGAACAATTTGCTCGACCGCCTGCGCGGGAGTGCCTGCTTCGATAGGCTCGGAGAGAGGCTTCTGCCCCGGCACA
>JBDTNA010000511.1:0-2372 GCA_039933985.1 Gemmatimonadales bacterium
AGTGAAGACGGCACCATAAGGCGGATTGTTCGCCATGTAGTAACCGGCGCCCTGGAACGCCGGACCAACTGCGTCGGAAAGCCCAAGGGGACTGGATGGTACGTAAAGCGGCGCCGGACGGGTTGGGAAGAGAACGAAATCGCTCGCCAGCGTTGCATCGGTCATCGTTCGCAGCGACGAGTAGTCGTCGAGGATGTAGAAGCCGCGGCCGAACGTCCCAAGCACGAGATCGTTCTCGCGTTTCTGAATCGCGAGGTCGCGAACCTGAATCGTCGGCAGCCCGCCGTTGAGCTTGAGCCATTTTCTGCCGCCATCGCGACTGACGAACAGTCCCCACTCGGTTCCCGCGAACAGGAGATTGCGATCGACGTGATCCTCAGCCAGCGAGTAAACGCTTCCCAGCGGAAGATTGCCGGTGATGGAGGTCCACGTTCGGCCGGTGTCGGTCGACTTCATTACATAAGGTTTGAAGTCGCCCGCCTGATGGTTGTTGAACGCGGCGTAAACGACGTTCGCATCGTGTTGTGAGGGCAGAATCTTGAATACGGGAGCGGTATCGGCCACACCGGGCACGTGATCGACCGATCGCCATGTTCCCCCGCCGTTTTCGCTGACGCTCAACTTGCCGTCGTCGGTCCCCGTGAACAGCAAACCCTCCTTGAGCGGCGACTCGGCGATCGTCAGCACCACACCGAACAAGGTTGTTGACGCGTTCTTCGCAACTGCGCCGAGGCCGAGGACGCGATCCATCGACCTCAGCCGGTTGCGATCGATGAGGCGTGACAGATCCGGGCTTATCACCTTCCATGAATCGCCGCGATCGTTCGAGACGAATAGCCGGTTCGATGCGAAATAGAGTCGTTGATGATTGAAGGGGCTGATGAACAGCGGAGAATCCCAGCCCCATCGCGGACCCGGTGTTCCCGGTTCCTCAGTCGGCTGAATACCCATCACGTCACCCGTCTTCAGATTTAGACGCGACAGGCTTCCAAACTGCGACTCGGCGTACACGATGTTCGGATCAACCGGATCGACCACTGATCCAAAACCGTCGCCACCCGATGTGATGAACCAATCGGCGTTTGTTATTCCACTTGTGTTGCGGGTGCGCGAAGGACCACCGACGGAAAAATTGTCCTGCGCTCCGCCGAATACTCTGTAGAAGGGTTTCGAGTCGTCGGTGGCGACGCGATAGTATTGCGTGATCGGAATGTTCGCGGCGTAACGGTAGGACTTCCCACCGTCGAAGCTTTCGTACACACCGCCGTCCGATCCCACGATGATATGCGTCGTTTCATCGGGGTCGATCCAAACAGAGTGATTGTCAACGTGCTTGTTGCGCTCGCCGACGCGATGGAATGTCTTGCCGCCATCGTCAGTAACCTGAAGAATCGGCTCTATCGCGTACACGCGATCTACGTCCTTCGGATCGGCGAAGATCTCGTTGTAATAGTTACTGCCCGACTGGTAGTCGCTCATCTTGTCCCAGCTGGCGCCGCCATCGCGCGAGCGGAAGAATCCACCTTTTCTGTCAGCTGCTTCAGCGATCGCGTAGACCACGCTTGCATTGACAGGCGAGACGGCCAGTCCGATACGACCAAGCTCAACGTCAGGAAAGCCTGACTGCGATTTGGTCCACGTTTTTCCGGCGTCTGTCGAGCGCCAGACTCCTGATCCCGGGCCACCGGCGACGAACGTGAAAACGCGGCGATGACGCTGCCAGGTTGTCGCGAGGAGGATGTCCGGATTGCGTGGGTCGAGCTGCACGTCGTTCACGCCCGTCCACTCATCGACTCCAAGAATCTTGTTCCACGTTTTTCCGCCGTCGATCGTTTTGTAGAGGCCGCGCTCGCCACCCTTCTTCCACAGCGGGCCCTGAGCGGCCACGTACACTACATCGGAATTTCGCGGATCGATCACGACGCGGCCGATGTGCTCCGACTGCTTGAGTCCCATGTTCGTCCAGCTGCGGCCGCCGTCGATCGACTTGTAGATGCCGTCTCCGTATGCGACGACCCGCTGCGCGTTGTTCTCGCCGGTACCGACCCAGACGACGTTGGGATTCGCGTGATCGATCGTGACTGTTCCGATCGCGAACGAGCCCTGTCCGTCGAAGATCGGCAAGAACGATATGCCTCCGTTTGTCGACTTCCACACACCGCCCGAGGATGCGCCGACATACCACGTGCGCTTGTCGGATGGATCGATGGCGACGTCGGACACGCGGCCGGATGTCAGCGCTGGTCCGATAGAGCGAAGTTTGAGTCCCGACAGAAGGCCGGTCGTAAACTTCGAGCTGTCAGGCGGCGCGGCAGGCAGCTTGTTTGCGGTCTTCGATTGCGCTCCGGCAACGGCGGACGCGGGCCGCATCG
>JBDTNA010000512.1:0-2368 GCA_039933985.1 Gemmatimonadales bacterium
CAGGAAGATCCTCGACTTTGAATGCGCCCTTGAGTCCCGCAGCGTCGAACGCCTGGATCCACCACCTCACTCCCTCTCTCGTAGCGGACCGCACCGGCTCCGGGATTCCGCGATCTATATAGTAGACGAGCGGGTTCTTGATCGGGCTGTTCGGATCGTTCGGGTTCACGCGCTCGAGCCGATGCTTGTTGATCCATCTGACGTCGAGCGAACTCTGGATCGGCTGGGCGTAGTCCTTGAACGTGATTCCGAAGAATCCCATCCGGGGATCGAGAACGCGCGGGCGGAAGCCGTCGTCGGGCAGCTTGAGAAGCGAGATGTGCTGGCGGAGCGTAAATGACTTCCCTTCGGGAACGATCGAGGCGACGGTCGGCCCCGCCCTGCCCTGTGTCGCGAATGTCAGCGCAATGTCGATCTCGCTGTTTTCGGGGAATGCTTTTGTGTATGGGCGGTAGATGCTCGACCGGTCGCGCGCTACGGAGTAGCTGCCTTCGTTGCTCTGACTCAGTGTTCCAGAGACGTCGTTCCAGTCACGGATGAAAAAGTCGGTCGCATCGACGAGAGTCCTGCTCCCTTGCTGCGCCACAATCGGAAGCGCCGCCGTCGTGCTCGGCGGAAACGATTCCGCGATCGTTCGTACGTGCGCCGCATTGTCGAGGGCCGAGCTGCGGTAATTCCAGTTCTCGAGCACGACGAGGACCTTGTCGGCGTTCCTGTCGAACCGGGCGATGTAGTTGTCACCGCCTGCGCCGCGGTCGAGTCCGATCGGATTCGACCCGAGTCCGGTTGCGAGACCGTAGAACATGAGAACGCGCATCGAGTCGCGCGGAATCTCGAGCATGATCTTTCCCGACTTGTTGTCGAGATAGATCGGGATGAAGCCGTCCTTCTTTTCCATTCCTGCAGTCTTCCCTTCGATCGATGATGCGGAGGGTGACGCGGGGGCGGGAGGCGGGGCGGCCGTTCCGGTGGTGGATTTGGGTGCGCAGCCGGCGAGAAAAGCCGCCAGCGTGATCAGCGTGATTGACGGAGCCTTGTTCATATGGGATACCCTTTGGGGACGGGCGATTATCCCACGCAGGCCGCCGTCACGCAAGGGCCGGTTGCGCTCGAATCCCCGTGTCCGTAAGGTCTGGCGAATGGCCCGAAATAACGAGCACGAGCGTTCCGCCACTGAAGCGCCGGCTGGCAGTCCGAAGGGTCTCAGCCGAAAAGCTCAGCTGATTCTCTTTGCTGTCGGCGCCGTAGCGCTTACGGTGCTGATTCTCCGAGCCGATCCGCATCAGCTGCTGCGCGACGTTCGGGACGCGGGATGGGCTGTGCCCGCGATCGTCGGCGTCTACGGAATCGTGTATGTGCTCAACACGATTGCATGGCGACTCACGATGATCGAGCAGCCGCGTCTGTCGTTTCCGCGTGCGTATGCGATCAATGTTGCGGCGTTCGCAATGAACTACATGACGCCGTTTGCGAGCGTCGGCGGAGAGCCGTTCAAGATTGTGGCGGCATCGCAATGGATGGGCGCGCGCAACGCGACAGCGTCGGTGCTGAACTACCGGCTCGTGCACATGCAGGCGCACCTGCTGGTGTTTCTCACAGGCATTGGCCTCGCGTTCGTGCTGCTTCCGCCGGGAGCAATCGCGACGCCGATCCTGTTGCTGATGGCCGTGATTCTGTTGATCCTCGCGGGGCTGCTCTTTGCAATCCACCGGGAGGGAGTCGTCGAGCGGCTGTTCGATCTGGCCGAAAGCATCCCGCTCGTGAATCGACTTGCGAAGCGACTCGAGCCACGCCGTGCCGCGCTCGTTGAAGTTGACCGCCAGCTAATTGCGTTTCACAAGGCGAACCCGGTGCGGTACTACGGCGCGCTGCTTTTCGAGTACGGAGCGCGAGTGTTCTCGATGTTCGAGTTCTACGTCATCGCGCGCGCGGTTGGACATCCGGTGAGCTTCGGAACCGCGTTTCTGATCGGCGGCTTCTCATCCCTCGTCGTGAATGTCTTCTTCTTCATGCCGTTCAACGTCGGATCGAAGGAAGGAGGGCTTTACGCGATCTTCGGGGCTCTGGGACTGCCCGCTCGGCTTGGAGTCGCAGCCGCAGTGTTGAGTCGACTTCGGGAATTATCCTGGATTGCGATTGGACTTCTGCTCGTGCTCGGGACTCGTCGCAAGGATACTTGATGGTTTGGCCACGAAGACACGAAGACACGAAGCGGGCATCAAAGGCAAATCCGCTTCATCCCGTCGATCAGTACGTGTGAGTTGAAGTTGAAGAGAAGGCCGACCTTGATATCTGTATGTTTGAGGTAGGTAAGAACCTGTGCGCGGTGAACGTCGGCCAGCTCGCGAATCGCCTTCACCTCAACTAC
>JBDTNA010000513.1:0-2367 GCA_039933985.1 Gemmatimonadales bacterium
CGGCCAGTCGAGTAACTCGCGCATTGCTTGCCGGCGGATAGACATCGTCGAAACGAAGTGCGTCGCAGTTGGCTTGCTGAATTCCAAAGTGAACTTCTTCGATGAGAGTCTGGCCAATCGCCAGGTCACCAAGATGAAGAGCGTAGTGTTGTGGACCTGCTTTCAGCGGGGCACTAGATCGTCCAGAGAAGAAAATCTGGTAGTATCTCTTTCCGCCGCACGCTGCATCCATCGTCGCAGGATTGTACAAGTGGTCCGGATCAAAATTCAAAGCTGCCTGCGGGTACGTCGTCCCGGTGCTCTGCATGTACGAATCTGACCCGCAGAAGTTGTGCTGGAACTCTCCCGAGCTACCGTCGGTGACAGGTGATCCATCACGCTTTCGGTAGTCTCCCGTGATCAAGGCTGGGGCCCACACTGCCGGCTGACCGGACGGCGCCACATTAACATTCTCGCCCCAAACGATATTTGCCTTTGTGTCGGTTGACACTTTGACGGCTTTGATGGCGAACGCCTCAGTTCCAATTCCGCCTTTCTTGCCGGCGGCGCTTACCACAATGTCCCATTTCGAAACCAAAGCCGATTTGCTGATGGTGATATTCGCAACGAGTTGACGCGAATTCACAAAACGCGTGCTGTTCGTCCGAACCTGAGCAGGATCCTGAACTCCGCCCAAAGCCCATGCTGCTGATGTGCCGGCGACGAATCCACTGCCCCCGATGGTAACGTCGAGCGTGGTGTCTTGAGTCGCTGAGTCTGGTGCGGCTGACGTAACGGACATGTCGGTAGTCGGAGCCGACCTGCCGGTACGAATTGTGGCAATCGGTTCGCCAGTTGGCGTGGCGATTTCGGGTGCGCACGCACCCATCGCGGCGAGGAATACAACCGTGCCAAACACGATTCTTCCGGTTTTCATGTTTCGGCTCCGAGATCGGGTCTCAAATTTCAACGGTGACTGCCTGCCGCTATTGAACGGTCACCGCAGTCCTGGCTTGCGAAATCGGCCGGGAAATCCCCGAACCGCTCACCGTATACGCCGCCCAATACCGAGGCGCAGCGTAGCGAGTATCCTTCAGCGTCTCCCGCTGTGCAATCGCCAACGCATCGACGACGTCATTCGCTTGCAGCGCGCGATAGAATCGCGCCGCAAACACACTCGCTTCCGAGTCATCAATCCGCCAAAGCGTCGCGACGACATTCTGCGCGCCCGCGAACAACAAAGCCTGCGAAAGCGTCGTGTAATCCTGACCGCGACGAAACGAGGTCGACCACGCAGCTCCCGCCCCCGTCTCGCAGCCGGACAGATAAACGAGATCGGATTTCACGCTCATTCGCAGCAATTCATGCACATCCAATCGTCCATCATCCGACGGATCGCCGCCTCGGCCCGCCGCAAGCTCGATGTTCGAGAACATCGGATTCACCTGATTGAGTAATGCATGACTTGCGACGTGCACGTTGCCGTTCTCTGCAAGCGCCGACCTCAACTGTCGCTCAGTCGCGTGCCCCCCAAGAAACAACTGCGGCTTCTTTAGTTCGCGCATCACGAGCTTCGCTTCGGCAAGTGATCCCACCAACTCTTTCGGAAAAGGCGCGAAGATCGAAAATGCGCCCGCGGCTGGCGAAGCATTCTGACGGAGATATGGAAGAGCAGACGCCGACGGAACCAGAAGCAGCGATCTTTTCTCGATCAACGCATGACCATCAGGAGCTATCAGCGCCGCGAATGGCAGATAGGACAGCGCCGCGTGCGGAACAATGATCAATCGTCGAGCACGACCGGCGATCGAATCGACCGAGCCAAGTAACAAGCCATACAACGCTCGGCGTGCTGACAGCCCCGCGTCACCGGAGCGCGATACTGCGGACAGCTGCGACGCAATCCTCACCCGGTTAGCGAGCTCATCGAGTGATATTCCGCGTGACCGGCCGACAATCGTGTCATGGGTGGCGACAAAGGTGAAAAGTCGATCGTCGGTGGCGAGGTATTCGACGATGGCTTCATCAGGTCGAAGCGAACTCCTGATGTCGAGCGCGCGAACTGGAGCGATACCCAACAGCGCTGCACCGCGCGGATCCGCCCGCGCAACGGTGCTCATCCTGTCTTCATACTGCGACCGCGCGTCGGCGAGCCTCGAGGCCAAATCGAATAGATCCTTTCTCACACCGGCAGTTCGTTCGGTATTCGGAACGGTGTCAGCGAGACGCAGCCTCGTTGCGAGATAATCGATGCGGCGGAGAAACTCGTCGGCCTCGGAGAGACTACGAGATGTGGTGCGTGCGGAATTCTTTACCGCGTTCAGGTGCTCGAGGAGCGCCTTGCCACGCGCGTCGTCGGCGACCTCAAACGCTTCATCGGTTCGACCG
>JBDTNA010000514.1:0-2360 GCA_039933985.1 Gemmatimonadales bacterium
GCCGTAGTAACGAATGGCACAGCCGTTCTCGGGCTTGGCAACATCGGCGCTCTCGCGGGAAAGCCCGTCATGGAGGGCAAGGCGAACCTCTTCAAGCAGTTCGCTGATCTCGACGTGTTCGACCTCGAGGTTGGATCCGAGAACCCTGACGACGTCATCAAGTTCTGCCAGTTGCTCGAGCCCACCGTCGGCGGAATCAATCTCGAGGATATCCGCGCCCCCGACTGCTTCTATATAGAAGAGAAGCTCCGCGAGACCCTCAAGATCCCGGTGTTCCACGATGACCAGCACGGCACGGCGATCATCTCCGGCGCTGCGCTCCTCAACGCACTCGAGATCACGGGAAAAGATGCGTCCAAAGTTCGCTGCGTGTTTTCCGGCGCAGGCGCGGCCGCGATCTCGACCGCCGAGCACTACGTGCGTCTGGGAGTGCAGCGCGGGAACATTCTTTTGAGCGACCGGCAGGGAGTCGTCTACAAGGGCAGGCCCGGCGCGATGGATCCCTACAAGGCCCGCTTCGCCAACGAAACGAGCTGTCGCACCCTTACCGATGCGCTGGTCGGCGCCGACGTCTTTGTCGGGCTCTCCGTCGCTGGCGCAGTGAGCGGCGCAATGATCGCGTCGATGGCAGACAATCCGATAGTCTTCGCGCTTGCCAATCCGGAACCCGAGATTCTGCCGGACGAAGTGCGCGCGGTACGATCGGACGCGATCATCGCAACGGGCCGCAGCGACTTTCCGAATCAGGTCAACAACGTACTCGGATTTCCGTTCATCTTCCGCGGAGCGCTCGACGCGCGCGCGACGCAGGTTAACGAAGCGATGAAGATGGCGGCGACGCGCGCACTTGCGCTGCTTGCAAAGGAAGACGTTCCCGAGAGCGTGTCGCGTCTCTACGGATTGGCCTCGGTGAAGTTCGGACCGGATTATCTGATTCCCTTTCCGTTCGATCCCCGCATTCTGCTGTGGGTCGCGCCCGCCGTTGCATGGGCCGCGGTCGCTACCGGAGTCACAAGCGAGTTCATCGATCTCGACGACTACCGCGAGCAACTCGAAGCGCGACTCGGCCGCGCTCGCGGTGTGATGCGCGGAATCATCAATCGGGCGGTGCGCGATCCGCGAAGAGTCGTGCTGCCAGAGGGAGAAGAGCCGAAAATCATTCGTGCCGCTCAGCTCATTGTAGACGAAGGTATCGGCGAGCCAATTCTTCTCGGCGATCCGGAAAAGATCAGGCGCATTGCAAAAGAGCATGCAATCCCCATCGCAGACATCTGCATCGAGGATCCCGCGAGATCTCCGCGACGTGAGGCATACGCTGACTACCTCTGGCGCCGGCGACAGCGTAAGGGTCTCAGCCTGGGAGAAGCGCACCAGCTCCTGTACAACGGGAATTATTTCGGTTCGGTGATGGTTGCGATGGGCGATGCAGACGCACTCGTGTCAGGCGTCAGCATGAACTATCCCGAGACGATTCGCCCCGCACTTCAGGTTATTGGAGTTCATCCAAAAGCCGAAGTCGTGAGTGGCCTCTACATGCTCGTTTTTGAGAAACATGTTATCTTTTGTGGAGATACAACGGTCAATATCGATCCGACCGCCGAGCAGCTCGCGCAGATTGCGTACTCGGCCGCGCGGATCGTTCGTACTTTGGGGATAACGCCGCGAATCGCCATGCTCTCCTTCTCGAACTTCGGGTCGGTCAGGCACCCCGAGGCCGAGAAAATGGCGCGAGCGGTGCAGCTGCTGCGGGAGCGCGACTCGTCCATCGTCGTGGACGGCGAGATGCAGGCCGACACCGCGCTCGACGAGGAACTGCTTAAGACCGGATACCCGTTCAGCTCGCTCAGCGGAAACGCGAACGTGCTGATCTTTCCGAATCTCAGCGCGGGCAACATCGCGTACAAGTTGTTGAATCACCTTGGTGGAGCGACGGCGATCGGTCCGATCCTCGTCGGCATGAATCGTCCGGTGCACGTGCTGGAGCGCGGCGCCGACGTGCAGGATATCGTGAACATGGCGGCCGTCGCGGTGATGGATGCGCAATCGCGCGGAGTCACCGTCCGTTCGCGACAGAACGAGAGCTGAAGCTCGACAATCATTTTTTGAGGGATAGAGATGGCGACTGAAACGAAGCCCGAGCGCTCGAGCGCAACCCGCGAGAGCAGCATCGGACTCTCCAGGCAGGGCCTCCGGCCTTCTGGACGCGTCAACTGGAACCTCGTGAGCGCCGAGCTCATGAAAGCGGCAGCGCGCCGTGATGAAGGCGAGTTTGCGGCGATGGGACCATTCGTCGCAGTGACGACGCCCCACACAGGACGGTCGCCAAACGACAAGTTCGTCGTGAAAGAGCCGAAGTCGGA
>JBDTNA010000515.1:0-2357 GCA_039933985.1 Gemmatimonadales bacterium
GCATATCTGAAGTCATGACCCAGACGATCCGTTACCGACGTCAGCAGATCGGAGTAGAGTCCTTTTTTTGGCGGTGACTTCTCGTCGAGAATTCCGCAAATCTCGCGGGCGATGTCGATGTTGCGCCTCTCACTTCTTCCGCCGATCAGATACGTCTCTCCAACTCGGCCTCGTCGAATGACTGCATCGATCGCGGTGCAGTGGTCCGTAACATAAAGCCAGTCCCGGACGTTCAGGCCCGCGCCGTAGATCGGGATTGGCTTTCCAGCAAGTGCGGAGCGGATGACAGTCGGAATGAATTTCTCGGCGTGCTGGTACGGGCCGTAGTTATTCGAACAGTTGGTGATCGTGATCGGCAGTCCGTACGTGTGATGATACGCGCGGACGAGATGATCCGATCCCGCCTTGCTCGCCGAGTACGGAGAGTTAGGCGAATACGGTGTGACTTCGCTGAATGGCGGATCTGATTCAGAGAGACTTCCAAAAACTTCGTCCGTTGAGACGTGATGGAACCTCACGTCCTTTCTTGCGGGCCACGCGGACCGTGCTGCCTCGAGAAGCGTGAATGTGCCGACAACGTTCGTGTGAACGAACGCAGCTGGTCCGGTGATCGATCGGTCGACGTGCGACTCGGCAGCGAAGTGAACGACAGTGTCGATCTCATCTTCCGCGAACACTCTTTTCACGAGGTCCGCATCAGTGATGTCGCCGTTTGTGAATCTGTGGCGAAGATTCGACATGACGTTCCGCAGATTGTCGATCGACCCCGCGTAGGTGAGCGCGTCGAGCGTCGTCACGCGAATGTTCTGATCCTTGTCGAGGAGGTGCTCCACGAAGTTCGCTCCGATGAACCCGGCGCCCCCCGTAACCAGAACAGACCTCGGTGTATGCGGCAGTCCTGTCATGTGAGCTTCCGCATCGTATCGGCGAGCGCGTCGCGCCATGGGCGAGGTGTCACGCCGAACGCGCTCTCGAAAGAAGTCGTGTCGAGGGCCGACCAGGCCGGCCGCCTGGCTGGAGTCTGATACTCAGCCGTGGATATTGGACTGATGCGGGGAGGCTTGCCGCCACGAATTTCGAAGATCGCTTTTGCGAATTCATACCAGTTGGTGATTCCCGAATTGCTGAAGTGATAAATGCCGGCGAGCTCCGCCGATTGATGTAGCGCTTCCGCGGCAATGATGAGTGCTCCGGCGAGATCCGCCGCCGAGGTTGGCGATCCCTGCTGATCGTTCACGACACGAACCTCGCGGCCCTCATCGCCTGCTCGCAGCATCGTCCTGACGAAATTACGCCCTTCGTGGCTGAAGACCCATGAGGTCCGAACAATGAGATGCCTGTCGGATTCTTCCCGCACAGCATTCTCACCCCCAAGCTTCGACTCGCCATACACGCTGACCGGTCCGACCGGATCCGACGGCAGGTAGGGGCGAGAAGCAGACCCAGGGAACACGTAGTCTGTCGAGATGTGAATGAGTGTCACTCCCGCTGCTTTGGCCGCACGCGCGATATGCCGTGGTCCGTCCGCGTTCGCAGCCATGGCGTCGTCTCGCTCAGTCTCGGCAGAGTCCACAGCGGTGAAGGCGGCGGCGTTGAATACGATGTCGGGCCGGCGGCTCTCGATGGCCGCCTGAACTGCAAAGGCGTCAGCAATGTCGAGATCGGATCGCGTATAGCCGTCGCATTGCCAGCCCTTTCTTCGCCCCTGCCTGAGGAGCTCAGCGCCAGTCATGCCGCCGGCGCCGGTGATCATCGCGCGCACTACCGGCGGTATCGCGGGAGATCGGCGCGGGTTTCCATCAACCCGCGGTAGCGCGCGTCTTTGCGGGACACAGTTGGCGACTCCACAGGCCACTCGATGCCGATCTGCGGATCATTCCACGCCACACCGCGATCGTCTTCGGCGTCGTACAGGGCTGTGCATTTGTAAATGACGTCGGCGACATCAGACAATGCGCAGAACCCATGGGCGAAGCCGGGAGGAATCCAGAGAGAAAACAGATTATCGTCGTTCAACTCGATGCCGAACCACTGTCCGAAACTTGGAGAGCCAGCACGGACGTCCACCGCAACGTCGAAGATCTTTCCGCGAGCCACGTGCACAAGCTTCCCCTGCGGTGCGGTCAACTGATAGTGAAGGCCGCGAACCACTCCCTTCGACGACCGGCTGTGATTGTCCTGCACGAAGAGCGAAGGAATACCGGTGCCTTCGAGTGCTTTCGTGTTGAACGTCTCGAGAAAGAATCCGCGCTCGTCTCCGAACACGCGGGGTTCGACGAGAAGCACTCCAGCCAGCGGCGTCTCGGTAACCTTCATTTCGCCGGTGTGGGTTGATTTTAGCTGGAGCGGTGCCCAAT
>JBDTNA010000516.1:0-2357 GCA_039933985.1 Gemmatimonadales bacterium
AGGTCAAGCTTCTCAGAGTGCTGCAACATCGTGAAGTAATTCCTGTTGGCGCGACGGAGCCGATTCCGATCGACACGCGGCTCATTGCCGCGACCAATCGCAATCTTGACGAAGAGATCGCTCGGGGAAATTTCCGCAGCGACCTGTTCTACCGCCTGAACGTCATCTCGATCGAGATTCCGCCGCTTCGCACTCGACGCGACGACATCCCGCTGCTCGCGGAGTCGTTCCTCGTCGAGATCGCGCGCAAACGTCACGAGGAAAAGAAGTCACTCAGTCCTGAAGCAGCCGAGCAGCTTCAGGAATATTCGTGGCCGGGGAATGTGCGTGAGCTGGAAAACGCGATCGAGCGAGCGGTAATCCTGGCTTCCAATGGCGTCATCATGCCGGCGGCGCTTCCCGACAAGGTGCGGGAGCGAAAGTCCGAGCCACTAATGGCCGAGCGGGCTGCGGCGAATCCGCCGCTCGATGCGATCGAGCGGGCGTACATCATGTGGGTGCTGGGAAGCGAAGGCGGCAACAAGTCCCGCGCGGCAGAAGTGCTCGGGATAGATCCGTCCACGCTTTACCGAAAGCTTTCGCGCTTCGGTCTCGAGTCGGCGTAGTGCGCGCGCCAGCGCCATTCACCGACGGCCGCGTTGCAGCGGCCGTCGTCGCAATCCTCGCAGTCGTTGTTGCGGCATCGACGCTGGGGAATGGCTTCACCCTCGACGATGTTCCGATCATCGCGAGCAACGCCCGGGTTCACTCGCTCGCATCTTTTGGAAGTCTGTTCTCGCAGACATACTGGCCCCCTAGTGAAGGAGCGAGCCTCTACCGTCCGCTGACGATGGCGTGGTTCACGCTCCAGTGGGTCATCGGAGGTGGATCGCCTCTCGTGTTTCACATCGTCAGCATGCTTCTCTACGCAGCCGCCTGCGTTTCGTTCTACCTGCTTGCGGCTGAGCTGATTCCTGTTGGGGCTGCATTTGCTGCCGCGGCGTTCTTCGCCGTGCATCCGGTGCATGTAGAAGTCTTTGCGAATGTCGTCGGGCAGCCTGAAATGTGGGTCGCGATCATAGCGTTTCTGGCGACGAGGCACTACGTGACGCGACGACGTGCCGGCACGTACAGCGGCGGCGATTCCGCGAAGCTTGTGGCGGCGTTTTTTGTTGCGTGCCTGTTCAAGGAGCACGCGATCATTCTTCCCGCACTGTTCGTTGCCGCCGAGCTCACTCTGGTGAGACAGCCGGTTCAGGAGCGCATCAAGACCTTGGCACCGTTTTTCTTTCTGCTTCTCGTGGCTGGCGCGACGTTCGTGTTCCTGCGCACTGGAGTGATCGGACGATTTGCCGGGGCGGGCCAGAACGGACTGCTGAGTATCTCATCGCTCGACGTGAGGATATGGACGGCGCTCAGCATTGTTCTCGAGTGGCTTCGACTTCTTATGTGGCCCGCGGTTCTCTCGGCCGACTATTCATATCAGCGTCTCGACATCTCTCCGTCGTTCGAGCCGGTGATGCTGTTGAGTGTACTGGTCATCGTCGTAGCGCCGGCGCTGGCGTGGCGGGTGCGTCGGGAGCACGAAGGGTTCGCATTCGGAATGGCGTGGGCGTTCGTGTCGCTGATCTTACCGAGCAACCTGTTGATCGTGACAGGGTTCATGCTCGCGGAGCGTGCGTTGTTTCTCGCAAGCGCGGGCTTTCTGATTTGCGTTGCCGCGGCCGGCGCGCATCTGTGGAAATTGGCTTCCGCGCGCGACGAAAGGATGCGTCAGGTGTTCGCCGCGTTGTGCATTGTTTTGCTGGGGGCCGGCGCGCTGCGGAGTTTCACGCGCGGTCCTGTCTGGAAAGACAACGGAACTCTTTTCAAGCAGACGGTGAACGACGTTCCATTGAGCTATCGCGCGCATTGGATGCTTGCCGAATACCTGTTGAAGGACGGGCCAAATGCGAACGGGCTCGATGAGATGCTTCTCGCGGTTGGACTTGCGCGCAGGAACGATTCCTACGTGCTGGCTTTCGCGGCTGACCGGTTTCGCGAGGCAGGGAAGTGCGGTCCCGCGCTTGGCATGTATCACAAGGCGCTCGGGATCCGGCCCGAGGCGTCGGATGCGCGTATTGGCGCGGCCGCTTGCCTGGTAACACAAGGCCGCATTCGCGAAGCGCAGAACGTTGCGCTCGAGGGTCTGAAGATGCGCAAACCGGAGCCGATTCTGGCGAGCATAGTGGCATACACGGATAGCGTGCTTCGCAGTCGCGACAGGGCCCTCGTACCGCCGGCGCCAAATGTTTTGCCGGGAAACTGACGAAACACGTTGCCTTTTTCCTGAAAATTCGTCTTTCGGTCGAAGTTGTGGTCGAACTCTCACTTCCTCT
>JBDTNA010000517.1:0-2355 GCA_039933985.1 Gemmatimonadales bacterium
TGAGTTTCCTCATTATATTGTTGCATATAAAATTACCAGCACCTATATCCAGATAGCGCATGCCGTCACGTACGTTTTCAGGAGTCGCACGCACAAACCTATCGCGAAAGCTGCGGACGTCGGTGGAGAAGTCGATCAGCTTGAATCGGTCGGACGAATTGAGCGTCGACAAAACCTGTTTTCCGGCTGCCCGTGCTTGCTGAATCTTGACGCCCGACATCGATCCCGACACGTCGAGTACCAGTGTTACATCGCGTGGTGTGACCCGCGGTGCGACAGCTGGCGGAGACATCGTGATCAGCGCGAAGCCGTTCTCGTCGCGTGGAGCATATGCGAGCATCGAGATCGCTGGCTCTGTCGAGCGGCGCACGGGGATGAGCAGCGTGATCTCGCTCGCATTCCCCATCACGCGCACTTCGCGCGTTTCGCCATGTCTCGTCGTGTTCAGCGAGTGTGTCGGTGAATACGCGCTTCCATAGGTCTGGTTTGCTGGATACGTGAGCGTGAACGATCCACGTGGGAGCTCATCGCGACCAAAATCGGCGAATCTCACCATGTCGTTGCCCGACCGCTTTCCCTGGAAGTAATCGACTCGCAGGGCATCACCTTCGCGCTCTGCCACCATCTGGAATCGCACGACCACTTTCTTTTGCTCGCCCGGTGCGATCGGGAAAATGCGCGCTCTCAGCATTCCGTAACCCATCCATTCGACTAGCGCAGGATCCCGCTGCTGTCGCACGATTTGCTCGTAGATCGCACGGGCCTGACCGGCATTCAGCGTTTCACCGGATACCATCTCACCGTTGATCGAGAGCTTCAGGTCCTGAAACGCTGCGCCCTTGGGAAGCGGGAAGATGTAGTCCGCCTCGCCGATTCTATTGCCTCGGTTGACGAACGTCTCTGTCACTTCATAGCGGAGCACACGATCGGTCATATCCGCGTGGACCACGCTCGACTGTTTGACCACCGCGGGACCCTGCTGGCCGCACGGTACACACTGCCGTGCCGTTGTGCACGGCTGTGGCATGCAAGGCCTTATGATGACCGATCCTTGAGCTTGAACAAGGAACGGAAGGGCTGACAGGGCGAGGATTGAAACCAGGGCGCGCATAAGTGTCTCGGGTTGTTTGACACCCGTAAGACGTGCCTCGCGCTATCTCTTGCACACGCTGCAGAAAGAGCCGACGGCCCCTCTCGGACTATCCCTGGGCTTGACCCGGCTCCGTGTTCTGGGGCGTGCGCCGGGTATAAGTCCCGGGCCGGCGAACGACGCGTACCTGGATCAGCTCCCGGTCTGCCCGATTCACCGTCTCTTCGAGCTTCTCGCCTTTCTCGCGCGCCGCCCAGCCCAGCGAGAATGACACCGGCCCGCGTTCTTCGCCCGCTTTTTCCAATCGATGTGCGACACGCTCTGTCGTTTCCCGATCTGTATCCAGCAGTGTGATGAGAAACTCATCGCCACCCATTCGCACAACCGGCTCCTCGGCACGCACGTGGCGCATCATGAACCGGCTCATCTTGATCAGTACCGCATCCCCGGCAGCATGACCGTGCGTGTCGTTGTACTGCTTGAAATGATCGATGTCGACATAGATGCATCCCCAGCTGTCTTTCTCATCGCGCGGAGATTTGTACATTGTCGAGAGGTATCTGCGATTGTAACAGCCGGTCAGCGGGTCGCGAATGCTTTGCTCGACGAGCTTTGTTTCCAGATTTTTTCGCCCGGTGATGTCGACCAGTATTCCATGAAAGATCGACTCTCCTGTATCCGGATCGGTATTGCTGTACCACGTATCGAGCACCGTGCGTACTCCGCCGTCGGGCCGCGTGATCTGCAGCTCCCTGTCACGCACCGATCCTGCGCGCTCGACAAGTCTCACCTCTTCCTTCCTGATCTCCGCATCCATGAAGTCACTTACCCGGTAGTTCTTCAGCTCGGCGAGTGTGGCGACGCCAAGGATCCTGAGGAACGCGGGGTTCGCGTCCAGGACGCGACCATCCTCGGTGGTGATGTAGATGCCTTCGCCCAGGTTCTGCGCAAACTTCGCGAGAGTCTCGGGGTCGCTCAGGCTCCTGAACCGCGAGCTATTCGGGGTTGCGGGCTTTTTGCTCAATTGAAACGATCCTGTTACCCGGCATGTGCATTGCCCTTGAGAAACGTAAACGGAGGTTAATGTATGCAGGAAAATGACGGTAAGGAACAGATGAATAAGGAGAACGCCAGCAAGACCGAGCGTTCCGGTGAGACCCACTCGGGAACGCCGAACCCGGAGGACCCCAATAAGTCGCGGACTACCGAGCACAAAAGCGGATACGGTGGCGAAGGCGGCGAGCCACGAACGAGCTCCGACCAGC
>JBDTNA010000518.1:0-2349 GCA_039933985.1 Gemmatimonadales bacterium
GATATCATGAAAAGCAGGTTCGGCAGGGAACGACGGAACGAAGACACACCGAGCCCGAAGGACAAGAACTGCCTCCCCCACCGCTCCCACCTCCACCCCCTCCCCCTCCCCCTCCCGGATCCGTACTGCCGCCCGAACATGCGGCCAATATCAGAAGCGCGAGAATTCCTGACAAACGAACAGCCTTCATGGTTGGTCTCCAGTTGGAGTATTACCATGAAGGCTATTGCACGGGGAACGCCAATGTAAGCCGAAGCGGTGGACGGGTCCTAATCGAGCGGCGAACGCCGCGAGACCGCTACTGCGTGAACTCGACTGGCGTTCCGGTTCTGGTGGACTGACCGAGCCGCGTCGCATCCCAGTTCGTCAACCGCACGCAGCCATGCGAGCTCGCGAACCCGATCGTCTCAGGATTGGGAGTGCCGTGAATCCCGACATGCTCCTTCGAGAGCGCGATCCAGACCTTTCCGACCGGAGAGTTCGGCCCCGGCGGAAGCCTCGCGCCGGGCTTCTTATCCGACACGTCGGAGAAAAGGGTCGGGTCATACCGGAACACCGGATTCCACGCGATGCCGATAACGCGGAATTTTCCATTCGGCGACGGATCGTATTTCGATCCCAGCGTCGAGGGAAAGTGAAAGAGGATTGAGCCGTCGGCGGCAAGCGCGTGCACGTAATTCCCTTTCTTCGAAACCTGAATTCTCGCGATGGCTTTCGACGGTTTGGTCGTCGAGTCGATCGACGGCACCCAGATCCGGTCTCCCGGCCTCAATGCAGCGAACCCTACACCCGGGTTCAGCTTCCGCATGATCTCGATCGACGAGTGAAAGCGCTCAGCCAGCATTTCTGAAATTGATTGATAGCAGAGACATCGAAGCTCCGCCTGCTGGTACACGCCCTTCGGCAGAATCGCGACCGGTCCCTTCAACATTTCGGCGTCCACCGTAATCTGAACGACTGCCGGAGCGGCGCCGGCAGCGGCGACAAGACGATTGTTGGTTGCTGTGTCGAGTATGGAAGTGGACGGCAGGTTCCGGGACTTCTGAAACCATGAAAGAGCGAGCGCGGTATTCTTGCTCGCCTTTCCATCAATGATCCCGACAGAGAATCGCGCCCGGTCGAGAAGTATCTGCGTTCGCGTCACGACAGGTCCAATATCGGATCCAAAAGCTGACTCGACCGGTGGAGCGTTTACACTTTGAACGCTGATGTCGTCGATCCCAAGCTCTCGCGGTGTTTCAACCGGCTCGATCTCTCCGCTGGGTGGCACGACGACGCGTCCGCCGCCGCAGGCTGAAGCCGCGATCGCAAACGCGGCAATCAGAAATCTCGAGTGACGTTTCATCAGAATCCCTCCGGTTTGCCGCGCATGACAATTCGCCAGTCGTGACCGCGCGCGACAACGACTCCAACGAACTCCGGACCAAGGTCGATCCGCTCGACTGTCCATTCGCGCGCTGACTCCTCGAGCGCGCCGTTTTTCCAGCTCGCGAGTCCGCGCCACACGCTGTCGCCACGCGCCTTGGCGGTGCCTTCCCGCCTTACCCATATCGACAGGAAAGCAAGATCGAGCTCCGCCTGGGGAAGTGCGGCGAGCATCTGGTATTCGTGATCCGAATAGAAGCGCTTCGCCACCCGTAGCGCCCGAGGCACCGGACGGATCTTTTCAGTGTCGACACCAACGTCCCGGTCTTTCGTAACTGCGATGATGACCAGATTGCCTGAATGCGTTGTGTTGAACTTGAGACCGATCTCGTTCGGCTTCGACAACGTTGGCTTGCCCATCGCCACGACACCGAAGCTGATATCGCTCGGCAGTCCACCGACGTAGTTGGCGAGCAGCTGTCGCTGCATTGCGCGAGACACGACAAACTGGTGAACCGCCTTATCCTCGAGCAGCGCGCCGACTCGTTTCTGCTCGCTCGGCGAAAGACGTTGAAGAAAGTCGTCCATCTTTTTTTCGCCGACATCCAGCGGGGCCATCCAGACGTCTACGACATCGGGAGCGAGCTCAATCGAGGGCGACAATCTGTGCCTCCGCTTTTCCATTTTCGATCGTCAATCGCGCGACGCTCGGCGCAAGCTTGAACCTGCGCTGCCCCGCAGCCCCGGGATTGATCACGAGCTGATCGCCGATTCGCTCTATTCTCTGCTGGTGAGTGTGGCCGTAAATGATCACAGGATGATGATAAGCGGCGACCAGCTTTGCAGGTGTCGGGCTGCCCAGCTCGTGTCCGTGACTCACATGAATTTCGAGACCGCCGAGCGGAATTGTCAGCTCGGCGTGGAGATTGGGATCGCCGACGGGATCAGTGTTGCCGTAAACCGCGTAAACGGGGGCGATAAGCC
>JBDTNA010000519.1:0-2339 GCA_039933985.1 Gemmatimonadales bacterium
TGAATGATTCCTTCACCTCATCATGGATGAGGCGCGGCAGAATCCGCTCGCGGTTATTGGGCGCGGTCATTTGGGTTTTCTACGGGCTGCGAATGGAGGGAGAGACAACCCTCAAATATAGCTTTTTTGAGGGTTTACCGCAACCGAAATTTGTGCCGCTAACTGATTGCCCTTAAACCACTTACGGGCGTACGACGGACCCCAGGCAGCCCGATCGGAGACCGGCCACCCTGGAGGCCTCTCGGAGCCAGCGTCGACGACTGGATGAGCTGCTCGAACTCAGCCGCCGGAACGGGCCTCGAGATGTAGAAACCCTGCCCCAAACCGCACCCCAGAAGCCGCAGGCGATCCCACTGTTCGCGCGTCTCGATTCCTTCCGCAACCACTCGGAGTCCGAGAATTCTCCCGAGACCGATAACCGCCTCCGCCAGCGGCGCCTTCGTATTCTCCGCCCCCAATCCAGCGATAAACGACCGGTCCATCTTCAGAGAATCGACCGGGAATCGCTCCAGGTACGCGAGCGACGAGTAACCGGTGCCGAAATCGTCGATCGATAGCCGGACACCGAGCGACTTGAGTGCATGAAGCCGTTCGAGTGTCGCGCGATTGTCGTGAACCAGCATGCTCTCGGTCATCTCAAGAACGAGATGACTTGGCGCGAGTCCGGAATTGCGCAGCGTGTCGGAGACGTCGTTCACGAGATCGGGCTGCGCGAGGTGACGTCCGGAGAGATTCACTCCGACAATCAACGAAGTCGCCGATCCGCGAAGCGCGCTTCCGAATCGGATCTGCCACTCGCGAGTCTGGCGACATGCTTCGCCGAGTACCCAGCGGCCGAGCGGAACGATGAGACCGGTCTCTTCGGCAAGAGAGATGAAATCGAGCGGCTCGAGAATTCCGCGCTCCGGGTGATCCCATCGGACGAGCGCCTCGAACCCGAACATTTTCCCCGTATACAGCCGCGCGATCGGCTGATAGTAGAGCGACAAGCGCCCTGAATTTCCCTCGCCGTCGATTGCCCGTCGCAGCTCCGCCTCGAGCTCGAGGCGCCGCAGCGCGGCAACGTGCATCTCCGGTTCAAACGATGCCGCGCATGATTTCCCTTCACCTTTCGCTCGATACAACGCGAGGTCTGCGTTGCGCAGTACCTCGTCGGCACCTTGATGCGGAAGTACCGATGCGATCCCGATGCTCATTGTCACAACGATGTCGGTTCCCTGCACCGAGAACGGAGCGCGGAACGCCTGAAGAATCGAATCCGCGATGTCGCCCGCGTTGTCGGATCCATCTTCCAGCAGCACCGCGAACTCGTCACCGCCCAGCCGCGCAACCGTGTCCGCGGGACGGAGACACGCGAGAAGTCGCGCTGCGACCTCGATCAACAGCCAGTCGCCCGCGGAGTGACCGAGTCCGTCGTTGACGGCCTTGAAATTGTCGAGATCGATGAAGAGCACTGCCGGAGATCCGCTGCCGCCAGCCGCTCTCTGAATCGCATGCTCTACGCGATCCCTGAACAGAACGCGGTTGGCCAGGTTCGTCAGCGGATCGTGGAACGCCTGATGTGCAAGCTGCTCCTCGAGCTGTTTGCGCTCGGTCACGTCGTGCAAAATCGAAATGACACCAGCGCGTCCGTTGTAAGTGACAGGCACTGATGTGATCTCGACTGCAAGAATCCGCGAATCATCGATTCGCTTGAACTCGCACTCGCATGTCTGCGCGCGCATCGGCGTGCGGCCAAGCGAACCCAGCGTCTCTGTCAGTCGCGGTGCGGTTTCCCGGGTGATGAACCTGAAAAGCGGCGCGCCGAGCAGTTTTTCCGAGTTGCTCACTCCCAACAGCGCCGCGCACGCAGGGTTCGCATACAACAGCCGGCCGTCGGCATGCAGCACAACCGCCTGCGGTGAATGTTCGACGAGATAGCGGAAGCGTGCTTCGCTCTCCTTGAGAGCCTCAGCGGCTTCTTTCGTCTCACTGACGTCCCGCACCACCCACAACACGCGATCGTCCGGCAGTGGAGTGACCGTTCCGGAAAACCACACCGTCTTTCCCTTCAGCTCGAGTGGGTATTCCACGTCGACACGTTTCCCCGTATCGAGTGCTTTCGTGATGGACGACAGCGCCAGCGCGGCAATCGGTCCGGGAAGGACTTCCTGAACTTGTCGACCGAGCAGCTCTTCGCGCGATGCAGAGAGCAGCTCATCGTTCGTCGGCGCGATCTTGTGATAGCGCCCGTCGCGATCGATAACGAAGAACACTTCAGTGATCGCGGTGAACAGTGCATTTAATTCCGCGGCCTGCTCTTCAGCGTATGCGCGTGCGTATTCCTTTTCCTGAATTGC
>JBDTNA010000520.1:0-2313 GCA_039933985.1 Gemmatimonadales bacterium
GGACCGATAACCGAGCAGCAGAAGGCCGACCTCGACCGTATCAAGCGAAGCCAGCAATACCTCCTCGGCCTGATCGAAGAAGTTCTCGTGAGGTCGCGGTGTCGTGCGAGAACCGCAACTCGAGTGTCGAGGTGAAGGTCAAGGATACTGGAGTCGGCATACCGCCAGAGATGCTGGACGACATCTTCGAGCCATTCGTTCAGGCCGGGCGGAGTTTGAATCGGCCTCGCGACGGCGTGGGTTTGGGGCTCACGATCAGCAGAGATCTCGCGAGAGCGATGGGCGGCGACCTCATGGTTGAAAGCGTGGTCGGCGTCGGCTCGACGTTCACGCTGGTTCTCCCCCGGCGAAAGCAGGCAAAACAGAATTCATCTGCTGCTTGAACATCGCGCACTCAGCTAGTCAATTCACGGTATCGCCCTGCGGCGAGTCTTCCGACAGCCGAAGGAAACCATTTTCCGGAAAAGACATCATGAGACGAACGGTTCTAGCAGCTGTTGCTTTGTGTGGATTGTTAGCGGCTCCTTCGCTCGGTGCCCAGGGCATCTATTTCGGATTGCGCGGAGGGGCGGCGACGCCGACGGGCGCATTCTCGGAGGCAAGCGCCAGCAATACTGCGCTCGATGCTGCAAAGAGCGGATTCGGCTATGGAGCTGACGCCGGCATCGGCTTTGGCCTGGTTGGACTCTACGCCGGATTCGATCACATCAACTTCGATTGCGAGAGCACCACCTGTAACAGCGACGGGAAGTACAAGCTGCAGGGAGTGACCGGTGGAGTGAAGCTTGGCATTCCCGGAATGAACCGCGTGCGTCCGTTCATCAAGGGCGGCGTGACGTTCAACGAGCTTCAGGGCGGATATGGCGCAAATAACCAGAAGCTGACGACAGATAAGAATCCCGGTTATGAAGTCGGTGTCGGGCTCGATATCTCGATCCTCGGACTGCTGAGCTTCACACCGCAGGCGCGTTACATCGGACAGAACTTCAAGTACGACATTCCGGGCGTGTCGAACACGGCAGCGCAGCCTGAGCAGGGCGTGAACTACTTCACGTTTGATCTCGGCCTGTCGGTGCACAATCCGCTAAAGGGGATGCGGCGGTAGCAAACGCTCCAACAACCGCTCGACACGGAGTTTTTCGCGGTTCAACGTGCTACGCGAAATCATCAGTTGTTTGATTTTTTTACTAACGCTTGATTCCGTGTGGACTCCGTGCCTCCGTCCCTCCGTGTCAAGGCAGTAAGTATTGGCGGTGGAAATTCCCCGAACTCGCTAATCCGAATGCACGCATCCGAAGACCTCGACAAGGAACTCTCCAGCAGTCCTTTGTGGAACCCGGACCTCGCGCCGACGCCACTCTCGCGGCGCACATGGTCCACGTACAACATCGCAGCGTTGTGGATCGGCATGGCCGTCGTCATCACGACCTACACGCTCGCATCCGGATTGATGCAGCAGGGGATGACGTGGTATCAGGCGCTGTTCACGATTCTCCTCGGAAACGCGATCGTACTGCTTCCGATGATTCTCAATGCGCATGCCGGGACGAAGTACGGCATCTCCTTCCCTGTTCTCTGTCGCGCGAGCTTTGGTGTTCGTGGAGCGAACGTCGCCGCGATGCTTCGCGCAATTGTCGCTTGCGGATGGTTTGGAATTCAGACCTGGATCGGCGCGCTCGCGCTGGACGCACTGATCAACGCAGCATGGTCGGGCTGGTCGCAGATTGGCATTCACATCGCTGTGTCGTTCGCGATCTTCTGGGGAATTCAGGTCTACATCATTCTTCACGGTACTGAAGGCATCAAGATTCTCGAGAGCTGGTCAGCTCCGGTCCTGCTTGGCGGAGGAATCGCGTTGCTCATCTGGGCTATCAGGAACGGCGGCGGACTCGGCAACATCCTGGAAGGATCGGTGAAGCTGCAGCAGGGGTCCACTCCATTCTGGACACTCTTTCCGGCCGCTCTCACCGCCAACGTTGGATACTGGGCGACTCTCTCCCTCAACATTCCGGATTTCACGCGCTATGCGAAGAGCCAGAAATCGCAGGCCCTTGGACAGGCGCTCGGATTGCCCGGGGCGATGGTGCTGTTCGCATTCATTGGAGTTGCAGTAACGAGCGCAACGATCGTGATCTTCGGCAAGGCGATCTGGGATCCGGTCGAGCTGATCACCCGCATTGGCAGCGCGTGGGTGATCATTGCCGGCGCCCTGGTCATTCTTGCGGCGCAGCTCACGACGAACATGGCGGCGAATGTCGTCTCGCCGGCGAATGACTTCTCGAACCTCAGCCCGAAAAAGATTTCATACGTCAC
>JBDTNA010000521.1:0-2306 GCA_039933985.1 Gemmatimonadales bacterium
CGTTCTGGCGACAACGCCTGCGACCTGGACATCCGACCGAATGCAATCACGCGCTGAATCTTGTTCTTCGTGATCCGGAGATCGACAGTGTCGGCAACCAGCTCGAGATCCTGGCTGAGAACGTGACCAGATGGACTTGCGACCACTCTCTCGAGCTGACGGGCTCGGGAAAAAAGATCGATGACGCCGCCGGATAGCGTGAACGGCCGTCCCTGCCTGCTCTCGACTGACGGTGTTTTCATGAGGCGCGCGAATTCGCGAGTACCATCGAGAAATGCCGAATCGCTTTTCGCGAGAAGGTCAGGCCGGGTTACTTCGACGTTCCCCGATGCGTAGACGAGGTTATCGCCTTCGGCCACGAGTGAGTTCGCAACGACGTCGACCGGGTCCGGCGGCTCAGCGCCGGTTCGTCGCTGGGCGATGGACATGTGCGGGCGGCCAGTGGCGATCGTTCGTGCAAGAGGCCGCGCGGTGGTCGCCCGGTAGTAATCGATGAGCGGTCCGCGAATTGTCGTTCCGGTCTGCGTCCTGACGTTGACGTTGCCTTCGGAACGCAGGCGATCCTCGACCTGATAGTATGTCATCCGATCTGAGTCGACCTTCGCGCGCGGCTCCGTGTAATGCACGTTGCCGATCATGTAGAGGACTTTCTGGTCGCCGTAGTATTCGGCGCTGTCCGCGATGAGCGTGTTGTCCTGACCTTCGCAGTGGTACGTGACACCGCCGCCCTGAAAAAAATTGTACTGACCGCTTGGAATCTTCTGAGCGTTCGTACGGGTGTTGCCCGAGCTGGTCTCATATTGAAGCAGGCATTGGCGCGCGGGAGCCTGCGCATGCGCCTGCTCGACGCTGAACGCCAGCGCTGCGCCGACGACGACGAAGCCGATGAGACGAAGGGGTCTCATGGAGTCATTGTCCCGGCAGAGTGACCGCGCCAGTCGAGCCACGCTTTGTTTTCATGATCTGAACGTTCTGCATGTTGGGGTCGGACCTGAATCCAATACCCTCGAGACGCCTTCCCGGCTCCGTCAGAACGAATGCGCTGTCGCTGGAAATCTCGTTGATCTGCTGATCGTACTTGAGATACGGAGTCGTCAGCCTGCGACCTTCTTCAGTGGTAACGACAACGTTGCCGCGCGCGATCATCGAGCCCAGCCGGCTGTTGTACGTTCCCCGCCTCGAGGTCAGATACGCGTCTCTCGCACCGCTCGCCGTGTAAAACGTGACCTCGACCTTTCGCAGCTCGACCCGCGTATTGTCGTCGAAGAAATACGCTGTGTCGGACAGAAGCTCGGCGCGTGAGAGCCCCTTGTCGGTGAGGTTGAAGTGCGCGCCGAACATCACCTGATCGGCTGAATCGACAAGCGCGGACCGGACTGCGACCGGGGGTGCCTGGCGATTGTCGCATGCTGCGGCAGATGCCGCCGATGCAACCACAAGCAAAATGAGGAATCGGCGCACAATCATACGACACCTGCGCGCATCAGGTCGTGCAGATGGATTACGCCAACGAGCTTGTCATCGGTGTCGATCACAGGCATCGAGATGATACCAAACTGTTCCATGCGATAGACAACGGCGCTGCCAAGCTCGTCGTCGTGCGCGATTCGTGGATTCACCGTCATGACCGTACGAACCGGAACCGGCATCACGTTGTCTTCGCGTTCCATCAGCCTGGTCAGATCTCCGGACGTTACGACGCCAGCGACTTTTCCGGACTCGTCCCGAACCACTGCAATACCTCGCCGTTCTGCAAGTTGAACGACTGCTTGACGCATCGTCGCATCGGGCGAAAGCACCGGAACGAGATCTCCCGTTACCATGACATCTCGCACCTGGGTCAGAAGCCTTCGACCGAGCGCGCCCGCCGGATGAATCCGGGCAAAATCGTCAGCCTTGAATCCCTTCTCTTCCAGAAGCGCGACAGCGAGAGCATCGCCGATTGCGAGAGCTACAGTCGTGCTTGTCGTCGGAGCGAGATCGAGCACGCATGCCTCTTCTTTGACCCATGCATCGAGCGAGACATCGGTGTGCCTGCCAAGAGTTGACTTCAGATCACCAACGATTCCAATCGTGCATACGCCAAGACGCTTCAGGTGATCGAGAAGAGCTACAAGCTCGTTGGATTCACCGCTCTTCGAGATCAGGATCGCGACGTCAGACTCGCCGACGATTCCCAGATCGCCGTGCAGGCTTTCTGCGGGATGGAGAAACGTTGCGGGAGTTCCCGTCGACGTCAGCGTTGCAGCGAGCTTGCGTCCGATCAGTCCGGACTTCCCCACTCCGGACACGATCGCGCGTCCCGT
>JBDTNA010000522.1:0-2302 GCA_039933985.1 Gemmatimonadales bacterium
GGCCGACGAGCTGACGAATAGTTCCGAGCAGTGTTTCCTGATCGAAGCTCGACTTGGTGATGTATGCGTCTGCGCCCGCGTCGAGCCCCTGCATCTTTTCTTCCGGCTTGTCGAGAGACGTTACGAGGATCAACGGCGTTGACGCGACGGCAGGCGTAGAGCGAATGAGTTTGCAGAGCTCCAGTCCATCCATCTTCGGCATCTGGACGTCGGAGACGACGAGGTCAAACCCTCCGTCCTGAACGAGGCGCCACGCCTCCATGCCGTCAACTGCCGTCGTAACGTCGTAACCCGACGCCGTCAAAACACTGGCTTCCAGTGTTCTGGTCGTAATCGAGTCATCCACCACGAGTATGCGCCGCACGCGTATCTGCTCTGCAGGTTTGAAGCTCACACCAGATTCTCTGAACTTTCTGTCGGCGATCAGTCCCGGCACATCGAGAACGATCGCGACGTTGCCATCCGGAAGCAGAGCTGCACCTGCAACGAGATCCCCACTTCCGCCGAACGGAAGCGGTCTCAGCACGACTTCCCGCTCATCGATGACGTCGCGCACGACGACCGCGAGACGGCGCGACAAGGCGGACAACCACACCACCACGAGCGTGGCCGTATTCGGGTCATCCGCGGCGAATGGCTGACCCAGTCGCGACGCAAGTGACACCAATGGTACCGGGGCGCCGCCATCGTCGAGAACACTCGCGCCATCCATGGTCCTGATGCTGTCTCTGGGCACGCGTGCGATGCGATCGACGAACGCGCTCGGCAACGCAGCCTGATGGCCGCCGACATCCACGAGCAACGCGCGTGCGATTGCGACGCTGACGGGGACTTCCATCGTGATTGCAGTCCCTTTGCCCCTGGTCCATGTAACGTCGACAGAGCCCCCGACCTGCTCCATCGCATCGTGCACAATTGCGAGCCCTACTCCTCTGCCGGAAATCGCGTTGACGTCGTTTCGGCTGGAGAACCCTTCTTCGAACATGAGGAGAGCGATCTCCTTGTCGCTTTGAGGCGCAGGGCGATGTTGCTCGATGAGTCTTCGTCGGATCGCGCCGACGTCCACTCCCCTTCCGTCATCCCTCACGGTGATCCTCAGTCTGTCTGCTCGAATCGCGGCCGAGACGCGCACCGTTCCTTCGGGGTCCTTCCCGGCGGCCGTACGCTCTTCAGCGGATTCGAGCCCGTGATCGACCGCGTTACGAACAAGATGCATAAGAGGTACTCGAAGCATCTCCAGAACAGCTCTCTCGGCTTCTACTTCCGCTCCACCGATCTCCAGGCGAGCAGACTTCCCGACGCTCACTGCCGCGTCGCGTACAGTTCGCGGCAACATTTCCACCGCCTCCGAAAATGGACTCTGCTGCAGACGACGCACCGACTGCAGCAGTCGCGATGACAATGTGCGGAGCGCGTTGACGTCGCCGCCCATTCGTCTTCCGATTGTGCTCAGTGCGGCGCGTGACAGACCTTCGGTAGCCGCACCGCGATCACCGGTCAGCATCTGCGGATAGTCTTCCATTTTGGAAGCGAGACCAAGAAGTTCGCCGACCGCCGAAAACAGTGATTCGAGCTGTTCGGTGCCAATCCGCACATGCTCTTCAGGAACCACGGCGACAGCAATTGGCTCGTGATCGACAGACGTCGGCTCCGTCTCGATAGCAGCTGGCTCGGGCTCGATGGCGATTGGCACGGTATCGGCGGCGCGAAGCTTGGGGTCGGGAGTCGACTCTACAGTCGTGGCGATATCCGTGACGACACCCTTTGCATTTCTTTCAGCATCGCGGGCGACAGTGTTTTTTGTTCCGGACATGCGATGCAACAGCGCCGCGACCGACGTTTCCGGGGCGGCGCGGCCTGCGCTGAGTTCCGCCGCCGCATCACCGAACGCGTCCGCGGTGGCCAGAAGAAGAGAGACCTGTGCCGGAGTCAACGCTGCGCCGGAAGCGCGCGCTTGAGCGAGCTCGCTTTCAACAGCATGGCATAGCGACTCTATCGAGGGGACGGACGCGGCTCGCGCAGCGCCTTTGATCGTATGCATCGTGCGAAAGACGGACGCCTGACGCTCGGCATTTCCCGGATCGCGCTCGAGCGCGAGCGCCTCCGCAACCAGAGATCGCTGATGCTGTCCGATCTCATCTATAAAGGCTGCGAGAAGGCGTGCCGCCAGCGGCTCCCGTGAGCTCAAGCGTTACCCACGAGCTTGACGAGCCGCGAGCCAAGCGACGTAAGGTTCTCCGCCGCAGTCTCTGACTGCCTCGTCGCAGTGAGATGCTGTTGCGTCGCGTCGTGAATATTCGCT